>NZ_JCBANC010000019.1:0-103235 GCF_059760815.1 Achromobacter sp. 1012554356
GCTAGCGAGCGCGCGAAGCGCAGCTCTGCTAGAATCTCGGCTGGCGGGCCCCTTCGCATGGTTCGACGGTGAACCTGGTCAGGTCGGGAACGAAGCAGCCATAGTCGTTTAGGGTCAGTGCCGGAGTAAGGCTCGCCAACCGGATTCTTCAAGGCAGTAGCGTTTGCTACATTGCTTTCATAGGGGACGGGGTTATTTTCCAAGGATTCGTTCCACGGGAATAAGCCCGTCCCCTTTGCATTCCAGCCCGCTCGATCAACGGGTTCAACAATCAGGCTCTACAATCCAGCCATGACTTATCTGGTATTGGCCCGCAAGTGGCGGCCGCGATCGTTCGATACCCTGGTGGGACAGGATCACGTGGTGCGCGCGCTTACCCATGCGCTCGACACACAACGCCTGCATCACGCCTGGCTGTTCACCGGCACCCGAGGCGTCGGCAAGACCACGCTCTCGCGCATCCTGGCCAAATCGCTCAATTGCGAAACCGGCATCACCTCCAAGCCCTGTGGCGTCTGCCGCGCCTGCACCGAGATCGATTCGGGCCGCTTCGTCGACTACCTTGAGCTGGACGCCGCGTCCAACCGTGGCGTCGAGGAAATGACGCAGCTCCTGGAGCAGGCGGTCTACGCGCCGGGCGCGGGACGCTTCAAGGTCTACATGATCGACGAAGTCCACATGCTGACCGGGCACGCGTTCAACGCGATGCTCAAGACGCTGGAAGAGCCGCCGCCGCACGTCAAGTTCATCCTGGCCACCACCGATCCGCAGAAGATACCGGTGACGGTTTTGTCGCGCTGCCTGCAATTCAATCTGAAGCAGATGCCGGCCGACTCCATCGTGGGCCATCTGCAGGCCGTGCTCGGCCAGGAAGACGTGGGCTTTGAAATTCCGGCCTTGCGTTTGATCGGGCAGGCCGCGTCGGGCTCGATGCGCGACGCCTTGTCGCTGACCGACCAAGCCATTGCCTACAGCGCGGGCAACCTCACCGAGGATGCCGTGCGCGGCATGCTCGGCACCATCGACCAACGCCACCTTGTTCGCCTGCTCGATGCCCTGGCTTCGGGCGATGCGAAGGGCGTGCTGGCCGTGGCCGACGAACTCGCCATTCGCGGACTGTCGTATGCCGGTGCGCTGGCCGACCTGGCCGTGCTGCTCTCGCGCGTGGCGATCGAGCAGCGCGTGACGGGCGTCACCGCCGCCGAAGATCCGCTGGCCGCCGACATCGCCCGCCTGGCGCAGGCGCTCCATCCGGACGCCGTGCAGCTGTTCTACTCCGTCGCCGTGCATAGCCGCGGCGAACTGACGCTGGCGCCCGACGAATACGCGGGCTTCATCATGGCGTGCCTGCGCATGCTGGCGCTCAATGGCGATGCCGGCCCGCAGACCGCGCTGGAAGCACCCGCCGCGCCTGCGCGGCAGGCGGCGGAACCCGCAGCCGCCATCGCCGCGCCAGCCGCCGCTGCGACCGCGGCCGCAGCGCCTACGGGCGCGGGACAGCCTGCCGCGTCCGCGCCGGACACCGCCGTGGTCGCTCCCCCAGCGTCCGGCGCATCGGTGAACCCTGCTGAGGCCGTCAATGTTTCGGCGGGCGACGCCGCTGCCGACGGTGCTTCGGTCAACGAGGCGCCGGCATCCGCATCAGCATCCACGTCCCCATCAGCGTCCGCGACCGTTGGCGCTCCGTCGGAATCTTCCGCCGCCTCCGCTGCGCCCGCGCAACCCGCCGCCGTCGCACCGTCGCAATCGCCTGCCGCGCCCGCCTCGCAATCCGCAGACAGCAGCAGCGTCCCGCCTTGGGAAGACCTGCCGCCAGACGCCGCGCATGCAGGCGTGGGCGCAGCGACGTCCGATGCACCGACGAACAACGCGGCGCCACACGCTGTGACGACCGCCACTGCATCGACGGCCGCCGCATCGACCGCCACTGCAGCGACCCCCGCCGCATCGACCCCCGACGCCGCGACGCCACACGCACCGTCCGCCAAACCGCAGGGCTCCGCTGCCCTGGCCGTGACACCGGCCGCCGCAGCGATCGCCCCGGCATTGGAAGACGCTGACGGTCCGCCGTCCTGGGTCGACGAAGAAATCCCCTTTGAAGCCGAAGGCGGATTCATCCCCGACAGCGGCTTCACGTCCGATCCGGACGACGATTTCGAAACCCTGGCCACGTCGCCCTCGACGTCGCCCGCACCCGCTCCGTCCGCCGCCCGCCGCGATGGCCCCGCGCCCGCGCGCAAGCGTCAGTCGCGTGCGCCTCGCCTGACGGACATGGACTCGGCGTCCTGGCCCGAGCTGGCCGCGCGCCTGCCCGTGACGGGCCTGGCCTCGGAACTGGCGCGCCAGAGCGAATGGGCCGGCGTGCAGGGCGATGCCATCATCCTGCGCGTGGCCGTCAAGACGTTGGCCGAAAGCGAAAGCCGCGTGAGGCTGCAGACCGTCCTGTGCGAACATTTCGGACAGGGCATCCGGCTGGACGTGCAGGTTGGCGTCACCGGCGACGCCACGGCGTTTGCCGTGGCCCAGGCCGAAAGCGCGGCGCGCCAGCTTGCGGCCGAAAACGCCGTGGCCGACGATCCCTTTGTACAAGCGCTGTTGGCGGACTTCGGCGGCCATGTCGTCGCTGGCTCGATCCGCCACGTTGATTCAGCGGCCGCCGCCTGACGCAGCGGCCAACCTCATTCCCCTCGATCAAGGAAGCTCCCATCATGATGAAAGGACAACTCGCCGGCCTGATGCGCCAAGCGCAGCAGATGCAGGAAAACATGAAGAAGGCGCAGGATGCGCTGGCCGACATCCAGGTCGATGGCGCCTCGGGCGGCGGCCTGGTGAAGGTCACCATGACCTGCCGCCACGACGTCAAGCGCGTCGAAATCGACCCGTCGCTGCTGGCCGACGACAAGGACATGCTGGAAGACCTGGTCGCCGCCGCGTTCAACGACGCGCTGCGCAAGGCCGAAGCCACGTCCCAGGAAAAGATGGCCTCGGTGACCGCCGGCATGCCGCTGCCCCCGGGCATGAAGCTGCCGTTCTGATTGCCGTTGCCGTAGGCTGCAATGGATCCCTTACTGCCTGAACCCGAGCCGCTGGTCTCGCTGATCGAAGCGCTGCGGCGCCTGCCCGGCGTGGGCGTGCGGTCGGCCAGACGCATGGCATATCACCTGTTGCAGCATGATCCGCAAGGCGCGGACATGCTGGGGCGGGCGCTCGCCGGCGCGGTGCGGGATCTGAAGCACTGCGCGCGCTGCAACAGCTTTTCCGAAGACGAGGTCTGCGCTACCTGCTCCAATGCCAAGCGCGATCCCTCGCTGCTGTGCATCGTCGAAACGCCGGCCGACCAGAACATGATCGAGTCCAGCCACGGCTACCGTGGCCTGTACTACGTGCTCATGGGCCGGGTCGCGCCGCTGGAAGGCATCGGCCCGCGCGAACTGGATTTCGAGCGCGTGATCAAGCGCGCGACCGACGGAGTGGTGCAGGAAGTCATCCTGGCCACCAACTTCACCGCCGAAGGCGAGACCACCGCGCATTTTCTGGGCGAGGCCCTGGGCGAGCGCGGCCTGCGGGTCACGCGTCTGGCGCGTGGCGTGCCCGCCGGCAGCGAGCTTGAATACGTCGACGCCGGCACCATCGCCTGGGCTCTGATGGAGCGCAAGACCACCTGACGCTCGCGGTACCAGAACGCCCGCCGGCAACGCATCGGCCGGGCAACCAATGTGAGGAAGACAACCCATGTCAGCGCTGACCGGACTGAAAGTCCTGGAACTCGGCACGCTCATCGCCGGCCCATTCGCCGCGCGCATCTTCGGCGAATTCGGCGCCGACGTCATCAAGGTGGAGACCCCGCACGGGCCGGACGGCACGGGAGGCGGCGATCCCATCCGCAGCTGGCGCCATCTGCACGAGGGCAATTCCCTGTGGTGGACGGTGCAGGCCCGCAACAAGCAATCCATCGCGCTCAATCTGAAGGACCCGCGCGCGCAAGAGATCGCCCGCAAGCTGGCGCTGGACGCCGATGTGGTGGTCGAGAACTACCGCCCGGGCGTTCTCGAAAAGTGGGGGCTCGGCTACGAACAGCTGCGAGCCATCAATCCCGCGCTCATCATGGTTCGCCTATCCGGCTACGGCCAGACGGGACCTATGAAGGATCAGCCCGGCTTTGGCGCCATCGGCGAATCCATGGGCGGGCTGCGTTACGTGTCGGGCCACCCCGACCGCCCGCCGCTGCGGGTCGGCATCTCCATCGGCGATTCCATCGCGGCGCTGCATGGCGTGATCGGCGCGATGATGGCGCTGCGCCACCGCGACGCCACCGGCGGCCGCTGGAACGGCAAGACGGGCGACGAATGCCAGGCAGGGCAGGGCCAGATGGTTGACGTGGCGCTCTACGAAGCCGTCTTCAACATGATGGAAAGCCTGGTCCCCGAGTATGATGTGGCCGGCGTGGTGCGCGAGCGCACCGGCGGCGCGCTGCCCGGCATCGTGCCCTCCAACACCTACACCACGCGCGATGGCCAGAACATCGTCATCGCCGGCAATGGCGACGCGATCTTTCATCGCCTGATGCGGGCGATCGGCCGCGACGACCTGGCCGAGGATCCGGACCTGGTGCGCAACGATGGCCGCGCGCGGCGCGTCCAAGAGATCGACGGCGCGATCCAGCAATGGTGCGATGGACGCGGCATCGAAGCGGCGCTTGAAGCCCTGAAACGCGCCGACGTGCCGGTCGGCAAGATCTATAGCGTGGCCGACATGTTCAGCGATCCGCAGTTCCTTGCGCGCCGCATGATCGAGCAGCACCGCCTGGCCGACGGCAGTCCCGTGAAGCTGCCCGGCGTGGTGCCCAAACTCTCGGAGACGCCCGGCCAGACGCGCTGGGTGGGCCCGGAATTAGGGGAACATACCGAGGAAGTCCTGAAATCGCTGGGGTATGATTCAGCGGCTATCGACGAGCTGGCGAAGACCGGCGCTATCGGAATATCCGACAACCAGGAGACAAAGCAATGACAGTCACCCGCCGTGAACTGCTCAAGATTGCCGGCGCTGCCGGCGTCATGAGCATGGCCCCTGCCATCGTGCGCGCGCAGAAGCTTGAAAAGACCAAGGTCCAGATCGCAGTCGGCGGCAAGCCGCTGATCTATTACCTCCCGCTGACGATCGCCGAGGTGCGCGGTTACTTCAAGGACGAAGGGCTGGACGTCAGCATCGCGGACTTTGCCGGCGGCTCCAAGGCCCTGCAGGCCGTGGTGGGCGGCAGCGCCGACGTGGTCTCGGGCGCCTTCGAGCACACGCTGTCCATGCACTCGAAGGGTCAGGCCTATCGCGCCTTCGTGCTGCAAGGACGCGCGCCGATGATCGGCGTGGGCGTCTCCAAGAAGAATATTCCGGGCTACAAGGGCCCTGCCGACCTGAAGGGCAAGAAGATCGGCGTGACCGCGCCGGGCTCGTCCACCAACATGGTCGTCAGCTTCTTCCTCGCCAAGCATGGCCTGAAGGCCTCCGACGTGTCCTTCATCGGCGTGGGCGCCGGCGCGGGCGCGGTGACTGCCGTGCGCAGCGGCCAGATCGACGCCATCTCCAACACGGACCCGGTGGTCTCGATGCTGGAATTGCCCGGCGACATCCAGATCATCGTCGACACGCGTACGCTCAAGGACACGCAGGAAATCTTCGGCGGCAACATGCCCGCCGGCTGCCTGTATGCGCCGCAGACGTTCATCGACGCCAATCCCAACACCGTCCAGGCGCTGACCAACGCAATCGTGCGCGCCGACAAGTGGATTCAGAAGGCCGGCCCCGAGGAGATCGCCAAGGTCGTGCCCGAAACCTACCTGCTGGGCGACCCGGCCATCTACAAGGCCGCGCTCGGCAAGAGCATGGAAGGCCTGTCGCCCGACGGCATGATCCCCGAAGACGGCGCGGCCACCGCGCTCAAGGCGCTGGCCGCCTACCAGGCTGACTTCAACGGCTCGAAGGTCGATCCGTCGAAGGTGTGGACCAACGATTTCGCGCGCCGCGCCAACGAGAAGTATGCCAATGGCTGAAGCCGCACTGTCGCTGGAAAACATAAGTTGCACCTTTGTCTCGCGTGACGACCGGTCGCAGCGCTACACCGCGGTCAGCGACACGACCCTGGCCATCGCGCCAGGCGAGTTCGTGTCCGTGGTGGGCCCGACCGGTTGCGGCAAGTCCACGTTGCTCAACGTCAGCGCCGGCCTGTTGGCGCCGTCGTCGGGGCAGGTGAAGGTCTTTGGCCAGCCGCTGGTTGGCATCAACGAACGTGCGGGCTACATGTTCCAGGGCGAGGCGCTCTTGCCCTGGCGCAGCGCCCTCGACAACGTCATCGCCGGCCTGGAATTCGCCAACGTGCCCCGCGCCGAGGCGTTGGACCGCGGACGTGAATGGATGCGCCGCGTCGGCCTGGGCGGTTTCGAGGGCCGCTATCCGCACCAGATGTCGGGCGGCATGCGCAAGCGCGCCATGCTGGCGCAGACGCTGATCCGCGACCCCGACATCATCCTCATGGACGAACCGTTCTCGGCGCTGGACATCCAGACGCGCCAGCTCATGGAGAACGAGGTCCTGGACCTGTGGATGGCCAAGCGCAAGGCGGTGCTGTTCATCACCCATGACCTGGACGAAGCCATCGCCATGAGCGACCGCGTGATCGTGCTGTCCGCCGGTCCTGGCACCCATCCCATCGGAGAATTTGCCATCGATCTGCCACGTCCGCGCGACGTGGCCGAAGTGCGCATCGACCCGCGTTTCGTCGAACTGCACGCCGCCATCTGGGGTGTGCTGCGCGAGGAAGTGCTCAAGGGCTATGCCCAACAGAAGCGAGCCTGAGCCATGGCCAAACTGAACAAATCCGGTTCCGGCAGCCTGCGCATCTGGCAATTGCTGCTTCTCGTCATCATCCTGGCCGTCTGGCATTTTGCGTCGCGCGATCCGAAGGTTGCCTTCTTCTTCGGCGAACCGCTGAAGGTGTGGGGGCGCATCTGGGCGTGGTTCGTCACCAACGCCGACATCTACAACCACTTGGCCGTGACGCTGACCGAAACCGTGCTGGCGTTTTTCATCGGCACGATCGCGGGTCTGGCCTTCGGCTTGTGGCTGGGGCTGTCGCCGCGCGCCAGCGCAATCCTGGATCCCTACATCAAGGCGGCGAATTCAATGCCGCGCGTCATCCTGGCGCCTATTTTCGGCATGTGGTTCGGTCTGGGCATCTGGTCCAAGGTGGCGCTGGCCGTGACGCTGGTGTTCTTCATCGTGTTCTTCAACGTCTACCAGGGCGTGCGAGAAGTCAGCCCCACCTTGCTGGACAATGCCCGCATGCTGGGCGCACGCAAGCGCCAGTTGCTGCGCCATGTGTACCTGCCGTCGGCGACAAGCTGGGTGTTTTCCAGCCTGCACACCTCGGTGGGTCTGGCGTTCGTGGGCGCAGTCGTCGGCGAATACCTGGGCTCGGCAAGCGGTGTCGGCTACCTGATCCTGCAGGCCGAAGGCACGTTCGACGTGAACACCGTGTTTGCTGGCATCATCGTGCTGACGGCCTTTGCGTTGATCCTGGACACGATCGTCGGGGTCGGCGAGAAGCGCCTGATGAAGTGGCAGCCCAAGTCGGGCGAAACCGAGAAACTGTAATCCGCCGTGCGGCGCGCTGCCGGGCTCAGGCCCGCAGCGCGCCCTGACTGCGCAGCCAGCCGGTCAGGCTGTCGAAGGCGTCGCGGGCGCCTTGCAGCGCCTGTTCCTCGCGGCCCAGCGCGCCAGCCTCGCTGTCCAGGTACAGCAGAAACTCCTTCCACAACGGTCCCACCTGTTCGCCATACCCGTGCAAGTAGCGCTGAGGCAGATCGGGCGCCACCGCTTGCAGACGCTTGGCCAGGAACCGGCCGCCCAACTGCGAACCCTCGACAACGTACGCGACGCCCAGTGCATAGGCGTCCGCCGCCGCCACCTGCGGCGAGTGTTCGCAATGAACGATTGATGCGGCATCGCCCGCCGCTTTCAGGTCTTCGTGCAGCCAGACAGTCTTGCCGGCCCGCTCACCAGCACGCAGGGATGCCGGCCAGTCCAGTTGCCAGAGCCGTCGCTCCAACGGTTCCAGCCATCCCAGCAGCGCGCGCAGATAGGCCAGATAGTGGCCGCGGTCGACGTGATCTTCGGCAAGCGCCAGACCTTGGTCCAGCGTTTCGTGACGTTCGCGGGTGCCTTCGCGCAGCACCTGATGGACGGGAGAAATCATGAGGCTCGTGACGTGAAGGGTGGGTGGGGGCGGTTGAACCGGCAAAGTGACAGCGGCAGGGTTGCCGCGCCGGGGTTAGCACGGCAAATGCAGCGACCAGCAACGGTCCTGATGCTCCAGGCGCCAGCCCGCAGCGGCTGCAAGCAACTCGACTTCTTGCGGATCGAAGGCCCCGGGCTGATCCGCGGCCGGCTCGCCCTCGGGCACGCGAGCGCGCCACACGCCGGGCTCGGACGCGTCCATTTCGAGGTGGGCATCCGCGGGCACCAGCGGCAACAGGCACAACAGCCATGCCAGGACCAGATATCGCGTGCTGAACAGGGGCACGTCGGCGTGCGCCACCTGCTCGGGCCAGCGGATGCCGTGGCTCGACAGCAGCAGGTGCGAAAACATCAGCTTGCGGCAGTCGTGCAGCAGGTCGCCGCTGGAAGTCATGGCGCCGCCGTCGCTCAGCCAGCCATCCAGCTCGCGCACCATGCCTACGCTTTCGTCGAGCATGTCGGAAAGATCGCCGGCAAGCCGCTCGCAGCGCTGCTGGATGGCTTCGCCGGTGGCTCCTTCAGGCGCCTGGCGCAGCATGGCGGCAGCGAGCGACGCGCTGGACAGCGGGCCCAGGACTTCGTGGCGCAGCACGGGAAAGATCTGGCTAAGCACCTTGAGCTGCACGCCCTTCACGGCCAGCAGGCCAAGGGTGTTGGAATGAATCATGAAAGAACCGTCAATTGGCCTCGTGCAGAATGGCCAGGAGCGCGTCGGGGTCCGCGGGCTTTTCGATCCATCCGGTGAAGATGCCGTTGATGGCATCGCGTCGTTCGTGCCGTGCCAGGCCGCTCAGCGCATAGATGCGAGGCGGGTTGGCGCGTTCGCGCAGGCGCTTGGCCAGCTCGTAGCCGTCCATGTCGGGCAGCAGGATGTCCAGCAGCACGGCATCCGGCGTGAACGTGTTGACCAGCTCCAGGGCTTCGGCCCCGGTGGCGGCGCACCGCGTTTCCAGGTTGGAAAGCGCGAGGAACTCGGCTAGCAGTTCCGATCCCATTTCGTTGTCGTCCACCAGCAGGACCCGCATGGCGCGCACTTCGTTCAAGTTATGTCTCCCAGATTCAAGAGGGGGTTGTTTCGGGCATGGCGCGGGGCAGCGTGACCGTGAAGATGACGAGCCCGTCGCGGCATTGGACCGCAATGTTGCCGCCGTGGTCGCGCACGACCTGTTCGGCAATGTACAGGCCCAGCCCAAGGCCGGTTCGGTTACGCGACTGGCCCACCGATTCCGGCTTGAAGGGCGAGAACAGGTGCGCAAGCACGTCTTCGGCGATCGGCCCGCCATGATTGGTGACGCTGAGCGTAATGCCGTCGCCGGATGTTGCGGCGGTCACCAGGATGGGCTGTCGCGGCGCGCCGTGCTGGCGCGCGTTGCTCATCAGGTTGGTCACTACCTGCGCGATGCGATCGGTATCGGCCATGAGCGTCAGGCCGTCCGGCACGTCGGGTTCGATGCGCAGGCCGGGGTAGGCCTGGCGCTTTTCCTCGATCAGGCCATTCACCAATGTGGACAGGTCGCACAGCCTTTTTTCGATGCCCAGGCCCAGTCCGCCCTGCAGGCGGGACAGGTCCAGCACTTGCGAGATCAGGCGCTGCATCCGGCCGCTGGAATAGCGGATGCGCTCGCCCATGCGCGCGCCGGTATCGGTGCGCGATAGCAGCGTCGCGGCCATGGAGATGGATTGCAGGGGGTCGCGCAGGTCGTGGCCAAGCATGGCGAGCAGCGCCGAGCGAGCCCGGTCCACGTCGGCGGTGCGGCTGGTCGAAATGTGTGAGAGCTCGTCGCGCAGATTGTCCACGGCCTCAAGCTCGGTGGGCAGCCAGGACAGGCAGACGCCGCGCACGACCTCGCGCCACGCCTCGAACGAGCCGCGCGGCGTCAGCCGCGGACCTAGGGCGCCCACTGCGTACTGCTTTTCCGGTTTGCCGCCCCAGACCAGGGTTTCGATCTGTTCCTTGCGCAGCCAGATCAGCCAGCCATTGTTCATGGGGTCGAACTTGCAGGCGAGCAGGCCCGCGTACGGGACGAGGTCGGTCTGCAGTTCGGGGTAGTCGCGCGCAATGTTGGTGGTGTGCACCACGCGCTGCCCGCTGTGGTCCAGCGCGTGCAGAATGCCGGCCAGTTCACCGCGCGGGGCAATGCCGCCAAAGACGGTGACGCTGTTGCCCCAAAGGCAAAGCGCGGCGTCGTTCGGAACCAGCGCGGCAGGCGTTTCGTCGCCGCGCGACAGCGCCTGGTGCACGTTTTCCGAAGCCGACACCTGCTCGGCAAGCACGCTGACCAGCGCGGCGCTCTTGCGGGATTGCTCTGCCCGCTCATTCGCTTCGATGCCGGACACGGTGGCGGATACGACCTGCGCCATGGCTTCGCACGCCAGGCGGGCGGGGTAGGGAACGGCGCGCGGCGTGTGGTGATGGCAGGCGATCATGCCCCACAGGCGGCCGCCGATCACCAGCGACAGGCTCATCGATGCCCGCACGCCCATGTTCGCCATGTACTCCAGATGGATCGGCGACACGCTGCGCAGGACCGAAAAGCTCATGTCCAGCTCGCGCGGCGCCGGCGACGGCGCGCTCAGCACGCGCACGGGGTGGTAAGTCGCGTCGGCGATCAGCCGCAGCGTGTTCACCGTGTAAAGCCGGCGCGCTTGCGCGGGGATGTCGCCGGCCGGATAGCGGCGGCCCACCCAGTCGTCCAGATCCGCGCGGCGCTGTTCGGCCACGATCTCGCCGCTATCGTCGGGATGGAAGCGATACGCCATCACCCGGTCAAAGCCCGTGGCGCGCTGGATTTCGCGCACCATGCTGTCCAGCAGCGAGGGAATGTCGCGCTGCCGGCGCACGCGTTCGATGCTGCGGTAGATACGCTCGGGCGAGGCAATGCCGACGCAGTCGGCGCGGCGTTCGAGCTCGACAATGGTCAGCCCGTCGATGTTGCGATGGCCGATCACGTCACACATGGCGCGATCCAGCGTGATGGTCAGCGGATCAAAAATGGGGTCGGAGTTGCCCAGCCAGTTGGACAGGCAGTAGGCAAGGCCCGGCGGCAGCGCCTCGGGCTTGCAGGGCTGGTCCAGCGTCAGGCATGTGTCCAGAATCTGGGCGGCGTTTTCGCTGGCGTAGCGCAGCACGCCGTCCGCGTCGAACGCGAGCAAGGCCCCAAGCGGCTGGATGGCGCCCGGTATGTGTATCGGTTCGCTGTCGCAGTTGGCGAGAGTGAATTGGGGGTAGGATTCTGTCGGCGCATTCATTCGTGCGGGGTACCGTAGACGCGCAGGTGTGGTGCCATTATGTCAAAGATATTGTGAGAATGTGTGCATTTGCTGCCCTCTATCCCTTTGGAGTTCGCATGGCCCGCTTGCCCTACGCTGATCTGACTCATCCCGAAGCACGGCCCCTGGTGGACCGCATCGTCGCCGAACGCGGAAGCGTGCTGCACCTGTATCAGATGCTGCTGCACAGCCCGGCCGTGGCCGGCGGCTGGTTGAATTACCTGACTTCCATCCGTCAGCTCAGTTCCTTGCCGGGCGATCTGCGCGAGCTCGTGATCATGCGGGTTGCCGCGATCAACGGAGCGCCTTACGAGGCCGACCAGCATGCGCCGATCGCCCTGAAGGAAGGCGTGTCCCAGGCGCAACTCGATGCGCTGGACGCCTGGGAAGATTCCGACCTGTTCAGCCAGCGTGAACGGGCAGTGCTGGCCTACACCGACGCCATGACCCGGCAAGTCCAGGTGCCCGAGCCGGTGTTTCAGGCTGCGCGGGCGGCCATGGGATCTGAAAAGCTGATCGTCGAACTGACGGCGACGGTGGCGGCCTACAACATGGTGTCGCGCTTCCTGGAAGCGCTGCAGGTACATTCCCACGATCACCGCTAAGTGCACGGTGCGCGGCCTTAGCCGCGCGCCGCGCACTTGCCTGCCGCGTCAGCCGCGTTGGGCTTCGATCAGCGCATCCAGCTTAATGGCATCGGCCACAAACAGGCGGATTCCTTCGGACAGTTTCTCGCTGGCCATTGCATCGTCATTGAGCAGCGTGCGGAACGTTACTTCGTCCGCGCCGATGCGCGCCATGCTGCCGCTTGCATCGCCGGCGCGAAGCTGGGCGGGCGCATCGCCCTCGGTGGCGGCCAGCTTGTTCAGCAGGTCCGGACTGATTGTCAGCAGGTCGCAGCCGGACAACGCAAGAATCTGCCCCACGTTGCGAAAGCTCGCACCCATGATCTCGGTCGGGATTTCAAAGTGCTTGTAGTAGCGATAGATATTGGTGACGGACTGCACGCCCGGGTCACGCGCGCCCGTGTTGTCGTCTTCCACCCAGTTCGCGCCGGCCGATTTCTTGTACCAATCGTAGATCCGGCCGACAAAAGGCGAAATGAGCTGCACGCGCGCATCGGCGCAGGCGACCGCCTGGGGCAGCGAGAACAGCAGGGTCAGGTTGCAGCGGATGCCCTCGGACTGCAACACGCGGGCGGCCTGGATGCCTTCCCAGGTGGAGGCAATCTTGATCAGCACGCGCTCGCGCGGGATGCCGGCGGCCTCGTACAGGGCGATCAGGCCGCGGGCGCGTTCGATGGTGGCGCGGGTGTCAAACGACAGGCGGGCGTCGACCTCGGTCGACACGCGGCCCGGCACGATGTCCAGGATCGCGCGGCCGAAGGCGACCAGCAGGCGATCCATGAGTTCGGCGGTGGAGGCGCCGCGGTGTTCCCGCGCGGTCTTTTCCAGCAGCGGGCGGTAGGCGTCCTGCTGGACGGCCTTGAGAATCAGGGACGGGTTGGTGGTCGCGTCGGTGGGACGCAACGCCTTCATGGCTTCGAAATCGCCGGTGTCGGCAACAACGGTGGTGTGGTCACGCAGGGCGTCAAGTTGGCTGGGCATGGACTTATACGACTCGCAGCTGGCTAGGGTTGAAGGTGCTCCTAGCGTATCACCGACGCTACCGGGCCGCTGTCCCCCGCAAGGCCGAGGGGCACCGCCGCAGGCCGCGCAACAGCGCGGCAAAACAGCGGAAAAACCTTGTTTCGGCCTTATTTGGCGCGGTTCTCCGGGAAAAACGGCCGGTCAAGGTATAATCCGAAGGTTTGATTATCGATTCTAAAACCGGGGTTTACTGTGCTGCCGCAACTCTTTCCCGAGGGGATCAACCGCTTCCCTCCTGCAATTCTGGCTCTGGCGGACGGTACCATTTTTCGAGGCGTGTCGATCGGTGCGCCTGGCCATACCGTTGCCGAAGTGGTGTTCAACACCGCGATGACCGGGTACCAGGAAATTCTCACCGATCCCAGCTATAGCGGTCAGATCGTCACGCTGACCTATCCGCACATCGGCAATACCGGCGTCAACGCCGAAGACGTGGAATCCAACCGCGTCTACGCCGCCGGCCTGGTGGTACGCGACTGCCCCGCGCGCGTGTCGAACTTCCGTTCCACGCAATCCTTGCCCGACTACCTGACCGAGCAGGGCATCGTTGCCATTTCCGGCATCGACACCCGCAAGCTCACGCGCATCCTGCGCGAAAAGGGCGCCCAGGGCGCATGCATCTTCGTGGGTTCCGACGCCGAACGCGCCGTTGAACTCGCCCGCGGCTTTCCCGGCATGGCCGGCCAGGATCTGGCCAAGGTCGTGTCCATCAAGGAAAGCACCGGCTGGACCGAAGGCACCTGGCAGCTCGAAGGCGGGTTCACGTCGCCCGACCAGTCCAAGTTCCACGTGGTCGCCTACGACTACGGCGTCAAGAGCAACATCCTGCGTCTCCTGGCCGACCGCGGCTGCCGCATCACGCTGGTGCCGGCCCAGACCACCGCCGAAGACGTCTTCAAGCTCAATCCCGACGGCGTGTTCCTGTCCAACGGCCCCGGCGACCCCGAGCCCTGCGACTACGCCATCGACGCCACCCGCGCCTTCCTGGACAAGAAGCTGCCGGTGTTCGGCATCTGCCTGGGCCACCAGATCATGGGCCTGGCGGTGGGCGGCAAGACCGTCAAGATGAAGACGGGCCATCACGGCGCCAACCACCCGGTGCAAGACCTCGCGTCCAAGCGCGTGTTCATCACCAGCCAGAACCACGGTTTCGGTGTCGACGCAGCCAGCCTGCCCGCCAACGCGCGCGTGACGCACGTCTCGCTGTTCGACGGCACGCTGCAAGGCTTCGAGCTCACCGACCGCCCGGCCTTCTGCTTCCAGGGTCACCCCGAAGCCAGCCCGGGTCCGCACGACATCCTCGAGCTGTTCGACAAGTTCATCAGCCTGATGTCCGGCCAAAAGTAAAGACTGCATCATGCCCAAGCGTACAGACCTAAAAAGCATTCTCATCATCGGCGCCGGCCCCATCATCATCGGGCAGGCCTGCGAATTCGACTACTCCGGCGCGCAAGCTTGCAAGGCGCTCAAGGCCGAGGGCTATCGCACCATTCTGGTGAACAGCAACCCGGCCACGATCATGACGGACCCGGAAACGGCCGACGTCACCTACATCGAGCCCATCACCTGGCAAGCCGTCGAAAAAATCATCGAGCGTGAAAAGCCCGATGCGCTTCTGCCCACGATGGGTGGCCAGACCGCGCTGAACTGCGCGCTGGACCTGGCCCACCACGGCGTGCTCACGAAGCACAACGTCGAACTCATCGGCGCCAACGAGCACGCCATCGAAAAGGCCGAAGACCGCCAGAAGTTCAAGCAGGCCATGACCGACATCGGCCTGGAATCGGCCAAGTCCGGCGTCGCCCACAACATGGACGAAGCCTGGGAAGTGCAGCGCCGCATCGCGGCCGAAGTCGGTACGTCCGGCTTCCCTGCGGTCATCCGCCCCAGCTTCACGATGGGCGGTTCGGGCGGCGGTATCGCCTACAACGCCGAAGAATTCGAAACCATCTGCCGCCGCGGCCTGGAAGCCTCGCCCACTAGCGAGCTCCTGATCGAAGAGTCGCTGCTCGGCTGGAAGGAATTCGAGATGGAAGTGGTCCGCGACAAGGCGGACAACTGCATCATCGTCTGCTCCATCGAAAACCTGGATCCGATGGGCGTCCACACGGGCGACTCCATCACCGTCGCGCCGGCCCAGACGCTGACCGACAAGGAATACCAGATCATGCGTAACGCATCGATCGCGGTGTTGCGTGAAATCGGCGTGGATACCGGCGGCTCGAACGTGCAGTTCGCCGTCAATCCCAAGAACGGCCGCATGATCGTCATCGAGATGAACCCGCGTGTGTCGCGTTCGTCGGCGCTGGCGTCCAAGGCTACGGGCTTTCCCATCGCCAAGGTCGCCGCGCGCCTGGCCGTGGGCTACACGCTCGACGAGCTGCGCAACGAAATCACCGGCGGCGCCACGCCGGCTTCGTTCGAGCCCACCATCGACTACGTGGTCACCAAGGTGCCGCGTTTCGCGTTCGAAAAATTCCCCACCGCCGACGCGCGCCTGACCACCCAGATGAAGTCCGTGGGTGAAGTCATGGCCATCGGCCGCACCTTCCAGGAATCGTTCCAGAAGGCGCTGCGCGGCCTGGAAGTCGGCGTCGACGGCCTCAACCAGAAGACCACCGACCGCGAGAAGCTGCAGGTCGAGCTCGGCGAACCCGGTCCGGAACGCATCTGGTACGTGGGCGACGCCTTCGCGCAAGGCTTCACGCTGGACGAAGTGCACAACATCACGCACATCGACCCGTGGTTCCTTTCGCAAATCAAGGAAATCGTCGACATCGAGCTGGCGCTCGAGCAAAAGACGCTGGCCGACCTGGATTACGCCACGCTGTTTGAACTGAAGCGCCGCGGTTTCTCCGACCGCCGCCTCGCGTTCCTGCTGGATTCGGTTGAATCCGAAGTGCGCAAGCTGCGTCATCAGCTCAACGTGCGTCCGGTCTACAAGCGCGTCGACACCTGCGCCGCCGAATTCGCCACCCGCACCGCCTACATGTACTCCACGTACGAGGAAGAGTGCGAATCCGCGCCCACCGATCGCAAGAAGATCGTGGTGCTGGGCGGTGGCCCGAACCGTATCGGCCAGGGCATTGAATTCGACTACTGCTGCGTGCATGCCGCGCTGGCGCTGCGCGACGACGGGTACGAGACCATCATGGTCAACTGCAACCCGGAAACCGTGTCCACCGACTACGACACCTCCGACCGTCTGTACTTCGAGCCGCTGACGCTCGAAGACGTGCTGGAAATCGTCCACAAGGAAAATCCGGTCGGCATGATCGTCCAGTACGGCGGCCAGACGCCGCTGAAGCTGGCGCGCGCCCTGGAAGCCAACGGCGTGCCCATCATCGGCACCAGCCCCGAATCCATCGACGTCGCCGAAGACCGCGAGCGCTTCCAGAAGCTGCTCAACAAGCTCGGCCTGCGTCAGCCGCCCAACCGTACCGCGCGCACCGAAGGCGAGGCCCTGGCCCACGCCACCGAAATCGGCTACCCGCTGGTCGTGCGTCCCAGCTACGTGCTGGGCGGCCGCGCCATGGAAATCGTGCACGAACAGCAAGACCTCGAGCGCTACATGCGCGAGGCCGTGAAGGTCAGCAATGACTCGCCCGTGCTGCTGGACCGCTTCCTGAATAACGCCACCGAAGTCGACGTGGACTGCCTGGCCGACGGCGAAACCGTCTTCATCGGCGGCGTCATGGAACACATCGAGCAGGCCGGCGTGCACTCGGGCGACTCGGCTTGCAGCCTGCCGCCTTACTCGCTGTCGGCGGACGTCATCGCCGAGATCAAGCGCCAGACCACGATGATGGCCAAGGCCCTGAACGTCAGCGGCCTGATGAACGTGCAGTTCGCCATCCAGGGCGGCGACGTCTACGTGCTGGAAGTGAACCCGCGCGCCTCGCGCACGGTGCCTTACGTCTCCAAGGCCACCGGCCTGCAGCTTGCCAAGATCGCCGCGCGCGCCATGGCCGGCCAGACGCTCGCCGCGCAAGGCATCACGAAGGAAGTCGTGCCGCCTTACTTCTCGGTCAAGGAAGCCGTGTTCCCGTTCGTCAAGTTCCCGGGCGTGGACACCATCCTCGGCCCGGAAATGAAGTCGACCGGCGAAGTGATGGGCGTGGGCATGAGCTTCGGCGAAGCCTTCGTGAAGTCGCAGCTTGCAGCCAGCGTGCGCCTGCCGGAATCCGGTACGGTGTTCATCAGCGTCAAGAACCAGGACAAGCCCCGCGCCGTTGAAGTGGCGCGCGGCCTGCATGCCCTGGGGTTCAAGCTGGTCGCCACGCGCGGCACGGCCGCCGAGATCGAAGCCGCTGGCATTCCGGTGCAGGTGGTCAACAAGGTCACCGAAGGCCGTCCGCACATCGTCGACATGGTCAAGAACGGCGAAATCTCGCTGGTCATCAACACCGTCGAAGAACGCCGCAACGCCATCGTCGATTCGCGGACCATCCGCACCCAGGCACTGGCCGCTCGCGTGACCTTCTTCACGACCATCGCCGGCGCCCGCGCCGCGGTCGAAGGCATGCAGTATCTGCGCCAAGGCCTCGGCCTGCAGGTGTACCCGCTGCAAGAGCTTCACGCTTCCCTGCAGAAGTAAGCCGGCAGTACACAATTAGGGCACGCGAAAGCGTGCCCTAATTTTTTGCAACGCGATAACAGGCAGGTCAGCACATGGACAGAGTCTTCATCACCGGCGCCAGCAGCGGCCTTGGCCGCGCCCTGGCAGCGCAGTACGCTGCCAAGGGCGCCACGCTGGGCTTGCTGGGCCGCCGCGAGGACGCCCTGCGCGAACTGGCGGACAGCCTGCCCGGCAATCACCGATGCTACGCCGTGGACGTGCGCGACCGTCCCGCGCTGCACGCTGCGGCGCAGGACTTTATCGCGTTCTGCCAGGGCAGGGTGGACGTGGTCATCGCCAGCGCCGGCATCAGCGCCGGCACGCTGACCGACCACGGCGAGGATTTCGACGTCTTCAAGGCCATTGTCGACACCAACCTGCTGGCCACCGTGTCCACGTTCGAACCCTTCATCGCGCCGATGCGCGCGGCGGGGGCAGGGCGCCTGGTCGGCATCGCCAGCGTGGCGGGCATACGCGGCCTGCCCGGCGCGGGCGCCTACAGCGCTTCAAAATCGGCGGTGGTGACCTATTGCGAAAGCCTGCGGCTGGAACTGGCCGCGCAGGGCATCAGCGTCGTGACCATCGCGCCCGGCTACATCAAGACGGCCATGACGGCACACAATCCGTATTCGATGCCGTTCCTGATGGAAGCGGACGCCTTCGCATCGCGCGCGCACGCGGCGATCGGCAAGGGGACCAGCTATACGGTGATTCCGTGGCAAATGGGCGTTGTGGCCAAGCTGATGCGCCTGCTCCCCAATGCCGTCTACGACAAACTCGCCCGCAACGCCCCCCGCAAACCGCGCAAGACGGCATGAGGCTAGCTGCGTTGTTCTCAGGTGTCTGACACCCTACGGAAACGATCTTCGTTGTTCTCAGGTGTCTGACACCCTACGGAAACGATCTTCAACCGACGCATCTGCTCCATGGGTGTCAGACGCCTGAGAACATCTGGTGCGCGTGTCTCAATCGGGTGACTGACACCTACAGACACGGGTAGCTGGATCAAGGCACCACGTCGTCGCCCACCTCGGCGGCAATGTGCGTTACATCGCCCCAGTCCAGTACCTCCCACTTGCGGCCGTCCACGCCGACCCGGTTGATGCTGACATTGAGCAGCGCCGCGTCGCGCGGCGCGTTCAGCGGGACGCCCGACGCATGGCGCCAGATGATGTCCAGCACGCCGCCGTGGGTGAACATCAGAATGCGTTCGCCCTCGTGGCGGCTGGCAATATCGTCCACCGTGCTGATGACGCGCGACTGGAACTGGCCGAGCGATTCGCCGCCGTCCAGCGGGCGCAGCGGATCACGGCTCTTCCACGCCGCCGCGGCTTCCGGCGCCAGCACGTCGATGCGCTCATGGTCCAGGCCTTCCAGCACGCCGAAACCCCGCTCGCGGATGCCCGGCTCCACGCGCACGCGCAGGCCAAGCTGCTCGGACACGGGCAGGGCGGTCGCGTGCGCGCGTTGCAGGTCGCTGCTGTAGATCGCGTGGATCGGCGTGTGTTTGGCTTCTTCGTGCAGGCGTGCAGCCAGCAGGCTTGCCTGGTTGATGCCGAATTCGTTCAGGGGAATGTCTTGCCAGCCTTGCAGGCGCCGCTGGCGATTCCAGTCGGTTTCGCCGTGGCGGATGAACCAGATTTCAGTCATTGCAGTCTTGTTGCGGGGATTGAGCCTTATGCCTGGACCGGCGCGATGGGCGTGCGCGGCTTCCAGATGGCTTGAATGATCGAGCTTAACGCGACCAGCGCGGGCTCGCTAGCGCGTTCGTAAGGCAGCATGAAGCCCAGCACCGCGTCCACGCGTGCCTGGCCCCACACGATGAAGTCGCTGGACGCGGCGCCCGCAAGTGCGGTTTCCTCGCGTAACAGCGCGCAGCCCGCGCCGGCCCGCACTAGCGCATCCATGTTGGCCTGGTCGTCGTTCTGCATGACGATGCGCGGCGACAGTCCGTGGCGCTCGAACATATCGCGCAGCAACAGATGCGTGTGGCTGCCGGACGGACCGTCCAGCCACGGCAGTTGCGCCACCTCGCGCCAGCCCCCGCGCTTGAGCACTGCGGCATGCTCGGCGGGCATCGCAATCCGATAGCGCACACTGCGCAGCGGCTGCCACAGCACGCCGCGCGGCGCGTTGGCCGCGATGGTCAGCGCGGCGGGCAGACGGCCGGTGCTGACCTGTTCGGCCAGCGCCGCGGCGGGCTGGGTCTGGGTCTTCAGCTCAACCAGCGGCAGGCGCTGCGTGACTGCGGAGGCTAGCTCGCCCAGGCGCAGGAAATCGGGCTTTTCGCTGGGCACGCCCAGTTCGACGACGCCATGCAGGTTGCCCTGCAATTGCTGCGCCTCGGACTTGAATTGCGCACCCAGCACTAGCAGCGATTCCGCCGTGGGCAGCAGCACCTCGCCCGCCTTGGCCAGGGCCAGACGGCCGCCGTTGCGGTCGAACAGCGCCACGCCCAGGCTCTGCTCCAGCGCCTTGATCTGCGCGGTCACGGCGGGCTGCGTCAGCGACAGCGCCTCGGCCGCCTTCGTCAGGTTGCCCAGCCGGGCGACCGTGACGAAGGCACGGATCTGGTAGATTTCCATGGCCGCGAGTGTAGGTCAGGCCGCCAGCAGCCGCACCTGTGTCGGCTCCAATCCCACCGACACCGGCGCGCCCGCGGGAAACGGCGACAGGCCGGCCAGATGCGCCTGGTCGGCGGTCAGCCGCTGTTCACCCACCTGCACCTGATAGCGCGTGAACTCGCCCAGAAACTCGCTGCTTTCCACGATGCCCGGCAGCCAGACATAGCGCGCATCGCCCAGGCCGTCCGCCATCTCGATCTGCACCGTGTGGGGCCGAAAGCTCGCCGCCAGCCGCGTGGCTGCGGGCGCGTCGCCCGTCAGCGGCAGATGCAGGTCGCCCACGCCATCCACCGCCAGCGTCACGCTGCTGCTGGTGCGCTCGCGCACGTTGCCTTCCAGCACATTCATCGTGCCCACGAAATTCGCCACGAAGCGGTTCACGGGGTAGTCGAACAGCGTGCTCGGCGCACCGATCTGCTGGACCACGCCGTGGTCCAGCACCGCCATCCGGTCGGCGGTGGTCATCGCTTCTTCCTGGTCGTGCGTGACGAAGATCGTTGTGATGCCCAGGCGGCGCTGCAGGCTCAGGAGATCTTGGCGCATCTGCACCCGCAGCTTCTTGTCCAGGTTGGACAGCGGCTCGTCCAGCAGCAGCACCTGGGGTTCGATCACGATGGTGCGCGCCAGCGCCACGCGCTGCTGCTGCCCGCCCGAAAGCTGGTTGGGACGCCGCTTGGCGTATTGCGACAGCCCCACCAGATCGAGCGCGGCTTCCACCTTGGTGCGGATCTCGGCGCGGGGCAGCTTGCGCTCGACCAGGCCGAATGCCACGTTGTCCCACACCGTCATGTGCGGCCACAGCGCATAGTTCTGGAACACCATGCCGATGTTCCGATGCCAGGGCGGGGTGCCGCTGATGTCCTTGCCGTCCACCAGCAACTGCCCCGCGCTGTGCCGGTTGAATCCTGCGATCAGCCGCAGCAGGGTGGACTTGCCCGACCCCGACGGCCCGAGCAGCGCAAAGAACTCGCCCGGCTCGATGCTGATGCTGACGTCCTTGAGCACTTCAGTCTTGCCGTAGGACAGCTGGATGTTGCGGCATTCGACGCTGACTTTCTTCATGCGGATTCCCCTTCATTGCGCGCCGGTTGCTGGCGCTTCGATGCGCGGTCCACCAGCAGGTGCGATACGTATGTGCCGATGCCTACGGCAACCACCGCCAGGACGCCAAGCGCGGCGCCTGGCCCGCGGCCCGCGGCGCTCTGCATGTACAGATAGATGCCATAGCTCATGGGCGCCTGGCTGTCCTTGGTCACCAGCATGATGGTGGCCGACAGTTCCACGGCGGCGGTCACAAAGCTGGTCACGAACCCGGCCAGCATGCCGCCCGCCATCAACGGCACCACCACGCGCCGGATCGTGCTCATGCGCGTGGCGCCCAGCGACTGGGCCGCCTCTTCGAGCGACACATGGATCTGCTGTAACGCCGCCACGCACGAGCGCAGCGCGTACGGCAACCGGCGCACGGAATACGCGAGCATGATGATGATCCACGATGACGTCAGCATCGTCCCCGTGCCCGGCAGCTCGATGCCCCGGAAGGTGCGCAAAAAGCCGATGGCCAGCACGATGCCTGGAATCGCCAGCGCCGCGGACGCCAGAAAATCCAGCCACTGCCGCGCCGGCAGCCGGGTGCGCAGCATCAGGTACGCGATCGCGGTGCCCAGGATCACGTCGATGCCTGCGGCAAGGCCGCAATACAGCAGCGTGTTGGCGATCATGCCCTGCGACTCCGAGAACACGGCCGAATAGTGCGCCAGCGTGTACCCGTCCGGTAGGGGCGCATAGCTCCAGACGCTGGCCAGCGATAACAGCAGCACGCCGATATGCGGCGACAGCACCAGCAGCAGGACCAGGATGATCCATCCATAGGCCAGCACGCTTTCCATCGGACCCAGCTTGCGTTTCTGGATCGAATTGCCGCCCTTCTGCAACGTGGAATAGTCGCGCCCCTTGAGCACGCGCGCCGACAGCCACAGCGCCAGGATCGAAAAGCCCACCATAATCACGCTGATCACATAACCCAGCGGATCCTCAAGCCCCACCTGCGTGATGCGCAGGTACGCCTGCGGCGCCAGCATGTTGGTCGTGCCCAGCACCAGCGGCGTGCCCAAGTCGTCGAAAACCTTCACAAACACCAGCGACGCGCCCGCAACATAGCCGGGCAGGGCCAACGGAAAGATCACGCGCCGAAACAGCCGGAACCCGCGCGACCCCAGGTTGAACGCCGCCTCTTCCATGGCCCCGTCGATGTTGCGCAGCGCCACGACGAGGTTCATCAAAATGAACGGGAAATAGTGGATGGCTTCAACGAAGATGACGCCGTTGAGCCCTTCCATGAACGGAATCGTGAAGCCGAACCAGTCATTGAGCAGCAGGTTCACGCTGCCCGAGCGGCCAAAGATCAGCTGCATGGCCACTGCGCCCACGAAGGGCGGCATGATGAGCGGCAGCACGCCAAGCGTCTGGATCAGCAGCGCGCCGCGAAAATCGAAGCGCACCGTGAAGTACGCCAGCGGCACCGCGATCAGCGACGCCAGCAGCGCCGACCAGCCCGCTACGTACAGGCTGTTGAAGAACGCTTCCCGCATCAACGGCTGGTTGAAGAACGCGCCGAAATGACCGGTGGTGAAGCTGCCGTCGGCGTTGACGAACGCGCTGTGAAAGACCGTGCCCACCGGCACGGCCAGGAAAAGCAGCAGAAAGCCGAACACCAGCAGCGCCGCCAGGACTGGGCCGGCGGGCAGGCGCGAATGGCTCGAATGATTCATCGAGATTCCCGAATATCGTTGCCAGAAGACAGGCGCGGCCCCCGGCGGGCGGGTCAGGCCCGCCTGCCGAGTTCAGCGCATCCAGACGATCAGAGCGCGGCGGCTTGCCGTGCCAGCTTTACGGCTTCTTCGTAGTTGGCGCGCGCGCGGCCATTCCACTCGCCTTCAAGCTTCGTGATCTGCTGGTTGACGGCCGCGTCCTTCTTGTTGCCGGCAAAGATCGCCAGAAACGCGGGGTCGGCCGCCTGCTTGCTGTCGATCAGCGGCGCCCACGCCAGCTTGCGTGCCTGGTCCAGCAATTCCGACGCCTTGCCGCTCTTGGCCTTGTCGCCCAGCTTGGCCTCGGCGTCGTAGATCGCCTTGGTGGCCGCCTGCAATTCCTTCAACCGGAACGTGACGGTCTGGTCGTACAGCGACTGCACGACGTAGTAGCGCGACTGCGACAGGTCCGCGTCGAAATGGACCTTGCTGCGCTTGGCGATTTCCGCCGGGTCGGGATAGCCCGGCGGAATCTTGCCGGCCAGCGCAGAGTAGGGCAGCACCGGCAGCCGCGAGATCTTCGGCTCCAGCAGCAGCTCCTGGCCCGCCTGGCTCAGCGTGAAGGCGATGAACTTCTTGCCTTCCTCGGTGTTCTTGGCGCCCTCGATCAGCGCGATGTTCGCCGGAACGATGGCAGTCTCCGACGGATAGACGAACTCGACGGGGAACTTGGAATACTTGCTCGACAGCCCGAAGAAGTCGATGACCGGTCCGGCGCCGAACTGGCCGTTGTTCACGCCGTCCGGCACGCCGAACGAACGCTCGGTGACGGCGCTGCTGTTGCCCGACATGCGCAGCAGTGTGTTCCAGCCGTCATCCCAGCCTTCGCCTTGCAGGATGGTTTCCACGGTCAAGTGCATCGTGCCCGAGCGCGACGGCGACGTGATGCCCACGTGGCCGAACCACTTGGGCGACAGCAGATCCTTCCATTCGACGGGCGCGGGGATCTTGTGCGCCGCGATGTACCGCGTGTTGTAGATGATGCCGTAGCCCGCCAGCGCCTGGCCGAGGTACGTGCCGCCCGGGTCGTTGATGGGGTAGCTGCCGATCTTGTCCGGCACGTCCTTGTTCGCGATGTCGGCCGACTTGGCCAGCAGCTTGTCGCGTCCCAGCACTTCGAACGCATCCGGCGCGCTCGCCCAGAACACCTCGGGGCGCTGACCCGCCGGCGTCTCGCGCACGAAGGCGATGCCCGACACCGTGTTCTTGTTCAGAATTTCCAGCGTGATGCCGGGATTGGCTTTCTCGAAGGCGGTCTTGTAGGCCTGGGTCAGGTCCTTGGGGAACGACGTGATCACCGTGACGGTGCCGGCCAGGGCCGGCGCCGCGCAAACGGCCAACAGCGCTCCCGCCAGGGCTGTGCGCATAGCGTGCATGGTTTGTCTCCGTGGTTTTAGATTTGTCTGGAGACAGTACCGGCACGCCCGCCAAGCGTCCAATCAGAAATTTTGATGCGCGCCATCAGTGACGGCGCCACGTCGCTTGCCCAAATCAGGCTTGGGCCGACACGCCAGCCTGTTTGGCAGCCTGCGCCTGTTTCGCCAGGAGCTGCGAGATCTGGCCCTGGATCTGCACGGCCTGGGCATTGAGCGCCATGATCTGCTGCGCCTTCATTTCGGCCGACATGCCGCTCGCCTTCACTTTGGCGATCTGATCCATGATGCGCTTGAGCTGCTTTTGCAACTCCTTGATCTGACGGGTGTATTCGTCGTCGTTGTCGGTTTCTTCGGCGGCCTGCGCGTTACCGACCTTGGCGGCGCCCGGATTGTTCACGCGGATTTTTCCTTCCGCGCTCACCGACACGGCCTCCTGCCCCGAGGCGTTCTTCGCTTCCTTGTTGGCCTGAATCTTTTCGGCCCACATGTCGGCAAGGCTGCCGATGCGGGAGGTGCCGCTGATACTGTTGATCGCCATGACTGTACCTTTGCCTGGGATTTCGGGGTTTCCACTAGTACGGCAATCCGGCGGCAAAACTTAAACGTTGCCCCCGTTCGATGGCCCCCTTTACACTGGCGCCCGCTCGCAGTCTGAAACCCTAATCCGTACCATCCCCCGGGGAATCCATGTCCAATTCCTACTTTCCGCGCTGGCGCCTGGCCGACGACGCCGAGCCCGGCGTCATCATCGCGCCCGATGAACGGCTGTCCTGGCCCAAGAACGTGGCCATGGGCGCTCAGCACGTCGTCGCGATGTTCGGCTCGACCGTCCTCGCGCCGCTGCTCATGGGATTCGATCCCAACGTCGCCATCCTGATGTCGGGGATCGGCACGCTGATCTTCTTCCTGTTTGTGGGTGGACGCGTGCCCAGCTACCTGGGTTCCAGCTTTGCATTCATCGGCGGCGTGATCGCGGTGACCGGCTATGCCGGCGGAGGCGCCAATGCCAATATCGGCGTGGCGCTGGGCGCCATCATCGCCTGCGGCTTGGCGTACACGCTGATCGGCGTGATCGTCTGGATCGTCAATGCGCGGGCGGGCGGCGGCGCCAACTGGATCGACACGCTGATGCCGCCCGTGGTGACGGGCGCGGTCGTCGCGGTCATCGGCTTGAATCTCGCGCCCATCGCCGCCAAGGGCGCCATGGGGGCGTCGGGCTTTGACAGCGCCATGGCCATCGTCACGATCGTGTGCGTCGGCGGCATCGCCGTTTACACACGCGGCATGGTGCAGCGCCTGCTGATCCTCGTCGGACTGATCCTCGCCTGCGTCGTTTACGCCGTGCTGGCCAACGGCCTGGGCCTGGGCAAACCCATCGACTTCAGCGCCGTGTCGGCCGCCGCCTGGTTCGGCCTGCCGCACTTCGCGGCGCCGGTCTTCAAGGCCGAGGCCATGGGTCTCATCGTGCCAGTCGCCATCATCCTGGTGGCCGAAAACTTGGGACACGTGAAGGCCGTCAGCGCCATGACGGGCCGCGACCTGGACCGCTACCTGGGCCGGGCCTTCGTCGGCGACGGCGTGGCCACCATGGTGTCGGGCGCCGTCGGCGGCACGGGCGTCACCACCTACGCCGAGAACATCGGCGTGATGGCGGTCACCCGCATCTATTCCACGCTGGTGTTCGTGATCGCCGCCCTGATCGCCATCGTCCTGGGCTTTTCGCCCAAGTTCGGCGCGCTCATCCAGACGATCCCGGGACCGGTTCTGGGCGGCATGTCGGTGGTGGTGTTCGGCCTGATCGCCATTGCTGGCGCCCGCATCTGGGTGGTCAACCAGGTCGATTTCACCGACAACCGCAACCTCATCGTGGCCGCGGTCACGCTGGTGCTCGGCGCGGGCGACTTCACCATCAAGCTGGGCGACTTCACGCTGGGCGGCATCGGTACCGCCACGTTCGGCGCGATCATCCTGTACGCGCTGTTGCGCCGCACGAAGTAAACAACACGGGGTTTGGGCGGCGCAAAGATTATCGGCCAGTAGATTCCGGGCGCTAGCGCCTCCCGGAAAACCCGCAGTCCGCGCGGGCGTTGTTTGCGCCGAACTGGGCCGCCACGGCTTTTCGGCGCGAAATCGCCGGTTTTAGCGGGTTACAGCGGCGAAATGCGTCGAAAAGGGCGTTTTCTCCGGCGGCTTGCAATTCCCGTCGAGATTGACCACAATATGACTTTGATTGCCCCGGTTCCGACCCGAGCCGGGGTTTTGTTTTGGTCGCCCGCGCCGCTCGCCAGATTTTTCCAAGCATTAAATGGCAAGCCAATGGCAAGCCCATGGCAAGCGCGCTGGTCCTGCGGCCTTCACCGAGAACGCTCCTTCGGGGCGTTTTTCTACTTTTTGTTTGGGAAACGACATGTCTGCCATTCCTTTGACCGTGCGCGGGGCCGAGCGCTTGCAAGAAGAGCTCCAACGGCTGAAAACCGTCGAACGTCCTGCCGTGATCAACGCGATCGCCGAGGCTCGCGCGCAGGGTGATCTGTCGGAAAACGCCGAGTACGATGCCGCTCGCGAGCGCCAAGGTTTCATCGAGGGCCGGATTGCCGAGCTTGAGGGCACGCTTTCCAATGCCCACCTCATCGACCCGTCCTCGCTCGAGGCCGAAGGCCGCGCCGTGTTTGGCGCTACCGTCGACATCGAAGACCTGGATTCGGGCGATCGCGTCACCTACCAGATCGTCGGCGACGTCGAAGCTGATATCAAGTCCAACCTGATTTCCGTGTCCAGCCCCGTGGCTCGCGCGTTGATCGGCAAGAGCGAAGGCGATGTGGTCGAGGTCGTTGCCCCGGCTGGCGTTCGCGAGTACGAAGTCCTGGGCGTGCGTTACATCTGACGCAAGCGCCACAAGCAGTAAAAATGTCAAACCACCCTGGCCCGGACGCAACGTTCGTCTGAATTCCGCGGTACATTGCGGATCGCTATGGTGGACCGGGCGCGTAAAGCGCCCGTTTTTGTGCCTGGACTTACCTTTTTGCGGTCTTGCGGCTCGTGCCGCTGCGGGCTCCGGCGCGCAGGCTCAGCGCGCTGCCGGCGCGGCGCGGAATGCCGTGGCCGCCAGCCGTGGAGCGCTTGTTGGAAGGCCGCATGGGCTTGCCGTTCTTGTTGAGTTCGTCCTGAGGGACGTAACGCTTCTTGGCGGGTGCGGGCTCTTCGGACTCGCTGCGGCGCGGGCGTTTGGCAAGGGTCCTGCCTTCGGCGGCCAGCTTCTTGGGCGTGTAAGGCTCCGAGGCGCGGCGTTTGGCAGGCGCTTCGGGTTCCTGGGCGGCCAGCGCGGCGGGCTTGATGTTGCCGGGCAGCGGGCGGAACAGGATCAGGGTCTTGCCCAAGTGATGCACAGGCGCGCAGGATAGCGTCTCGCAGATCGTGGCGAGCATGGCGTCCCGGGCTTCACGGTCGTCGCCGCCCGCGCGAACCTTGATGAGGCCATGCGAAGTCAGCGCGAGATCGATTTCCTTCAGCACGGCGTCGGTCAACCCGTTGTCGCCAATCAGGACGACGGGGCGCAGAGGGTGAGCGGCGGACCGCAGGTCGCTGCGCTCACGAGAGGTAAGTTCTAATATAGGCATGCGTGGAATTGTACGGTAATGGCCAAGAATAAATTCTCTAAAGACTGGATTCACCAGCACATCAACGATCCCTATGTGAAGCTGGCGCAACAGAAGGGCTATCGCGCCCGCGCCGCTTTCAAGCTGATCGAGATTCTCGACACCGAAAAGCTGATGCGTCGGGGCGACCTGGTCATCGACCTGGGCTCCGCCCCGGGCAGTTGGTCACAGGTGGCGCGCGAGCGGCTCGCCGGGCCGGGCGGCATCGTGGACGGCCGCATCATCGCGCTGGACCTCCTGCCCATGGAGCCCGTCGCGGGCGTGGAATTCATCCAGGGCGACTTCCGCGAAGACGAAGTTTTGAAACAATTGGAAGACATGGTCGGATCCCGGGCGGTGGACCTTGTTATTTCCGACATGGCCCCCAACTTGTCCGGGGTGGGTATTGCCGATTCCGCGCGCATCCAGCATGTTTGCGAACTGGCGATGGAATTTTCCTGCGCCCACCTCAAGCCCAACGGGGCGCTGATCGTCAAGGCTTTCCACGGCACGGGCTTCTCGCAGATCGTGGAATCCTTCAAGAAGCGCTTCCGGCGGGTGGTCGAACGCAAACCGAAGGCCTCTCGGGACAAGTCCTCTGAAACCTTTCTGGTGGCGCGCGATCTGAAGTAACCCTTCTGTAATCATCCGGGGCAGATTGCCCTGGCCAAGAAAACCCCGGCCCGCCGAGACGACGACCAGAAAACTCAAGAATCAAATGTAATTAAATGGGCCCCACGGCTGCCAGGACGCAATTCCGTCCTACAGGTTAGAATGGGCTATTGACATACTTGTGACTGTGCCATACGCGGGTGCGCAGTCGCCGGTCGGAATCGAAAGCAGGAGATCGACCTTGAACAATTCATTTTCCAAAGTCGCTGTCTGGATGGTGATAGCCCTGGTGCTGTTCACCGTCTTCAAACAGTTCGACGGACGTGCCCAGACCCAGGACGGCGTGACCTACACGCAGTTCATGGACGACGCCAAGGCGGGACGCATCCGCAAGGTCGACGTTCAAGGCGACGTGCTGTACGTCACCCCGGACGCGGGCCGCGCCTATACGCTGACTTCGCCCGGCGATCTCTGGATGGTCTCCGATCTGCTGAAGTACGGCGTGCAAGTTTCGGGCAAGCCGCGCGAAGAGCAGTCGCTCCTGATGAGCATCTTCGTCTCGTGGTTCCCCATGCTGCTCCTGATCGGCGTATGGGTGTTCTTCATGCGTCAGATGCAGGGCGGCGGCAAAGGCGGCGCATTCAGCTTCGGCAAATCGCGCGCCCGGATGCTCGACGAGAACACCAACCAGATCACCTTCGCCGATGTCGCTGGTTGCGACGAAGCCAAGGAAGACGTTCAGGAACTGGTCGACTTTCTGCGCGACCCCAGCAAGTTCCAGAAGCTGGGCGGCCGTATCCCGCGCGGCGTGCTGATGGTGGGTTCGCCCGGTACCGGCAAGACGCTGCTGGCCAAGGCCATCGCCGGCGAAGCCAAGGTGCCGTTCTTCAGCATCTCCGGCTCGGACTTCGTTGAAATGTTTGTCGGCGTGGGCGCCGCCCGTGTCCGCGACATGTTCGAAAACGCCAAGAAGCACGCTCCCTGCATCATCTTCATCGACGAAATCGATGCGGTGGGCCGCCAGCGTGGCGCCGGCCTGGGTGGCGGCAACGACGAACGCGAGCAGACCCTGAACCAGATGCTGGTTGAAATGGACGGCTTCGAATCCGGCCAGGGCGTCATCGTGATCGCCGCGACCAACCGTCCCGACGTGCTCGATCCGGCGCTGCTGCGTCCGGGCCGTTTCGACCGCCAGGTTGTGGTGCCGCTGCCCGATATCCGTGGCCGCGAGCAGATCCTGAAGGTCCATATGCGCAAGGTTCCGCTGTCGCCCAACGTCGACGCGACCATCCTGGCGCGCGGCTGCCCGGGGTTCTCCGGCGCCGACCTGGCCAACCTGGTCAACGAAGCTGCGCTGTTCGCCGCCCGCCGCAATGGCCGCACGGTGGATATGTCCGACTTTGAAAAGGCCAAGGACAAGATCATCATGGGCGCCGAGCGCCGCTCCATCGTGATGCCCGAAGAGGAACGCAAGAACACCGCGTACCACGAATCCGGCCACGCGATCGTCGCGCGCATGCTGCCCAAGACGGACCCGGTCCACAAGGTCACCATCATCCCGCGCGGCCGTGCGCTTGGCGTGACGATGCAGCTTCCGGAAACCGACCGCTACAGCATGGACAAGGGCCGTCTGCTGTCCACGATCGCCGTGTTGTTTGGCGGCCGTATCGCGGAAGAGATCTTCATGGACCAGATGACGACTGGCGCTTCGAACGACTTCGAACGCGCCACCGCCATCGCCCGCGACATCGTCACGCGCTACGGCATGACCGACGAACTGGGTCCCATGGTCTACGCCGAGAACGAAGGCGAAGTCTTCCTGGGCCGCAGCGTCACGAAGACCACGCACATGTCCGAAGCCACCATGCAGAAGGTGGACACCGAGATCCGCCGCATCATCGACGAGCAGTACGGCGTCGCGCGCAAGATCCTGGAAGACAACCGTGACAAGGTCGAAGTCATGACCTCGGCGCTGCTCGAATGGGAAACCATCGACTCCGACCAGATTAACGACATCATTGAGGGCCGCCCCCCGCGTCCCCCGAAGACGCCGCAAGGCCCGTCGGACACGTCCGATACGCCGCCGACCGGCCTGGCTGCAGGCGGTAGCACGGCAGCTGCGGTCTGAGGTTCTTCGTTCTGGTTTATGGCAAATAACTTCCTTTGCGGGCGCTTCGAGTTTGATCTCGAGCGCCCGCTTGTCATGGGCATCGTCAATGTCACGCCGGACTCTTTTTCCGACGGCGGCGAGCACGACGATACTGATTCCGCCGTGGCGCACGCGCGCCGGCTGATCGAGGAAGGCGCCCAGATCCTGGACCTGGGCGGCGAATCGACCCGTCCTGGCGCCGATCCCGTTTCCGTCGCTGACGAGCTCGACCGGCTACTGCCGGTGGTGGAGGCGCTCCGCGACTGCGGCGTGCCGCTATCCATCGACACGTTCAAGCCTGAGGTCATGCGGGCCACGCTGGACGCTGGCGCGGACATGATCAACGACATCTACGGCTTCAGGCAGCCGGGCGCGATTGAGGCGGTATCGCAATCGCGCTGCGGCCTGTGCGTCATGCACATGAAAGGCGAGCCTCGCACCATGCAGGCGGCGCCGCCCGAGTACACCGACCTGATCGGTGAAATCGGACTGTTCCTGGGGGCTCGTGCGCAAAAGCTGCGCGCGGCCTGGATCGATCCTCGACGCATCGTGCTGGACCCCGGTTTCGGGTTTGGCAAGACGGCCGACCAGAATTTTCAACTGCTGCGCCGGCTGTCCAGCCTGCGCAGTACCGGTTATCCATTGCTGATCGGCCTGTCGCGCAAAAACATGATCGGCCAGGCCACCGGCCGGCCGGTTGGCGACCGGCTGCCCGGCAGCATTGCCGCTGCGCTTGCCTGCGTCGCGCGTGGCGCCTCCATCGTGCGCGTGCACGATGTTGCGGCCACGGTGGATGCGCTTAAGGTATGGCAGGCGGCTGAACAAGGAGCAATCAGTTCATGATTCGACGCAAATATTTCGGTACCGATGGCGTACGCGGTGAAGTGGGCGGTCCGGTGATCAACGCCGAATTCGCGCTGCGCCTGGGTTACGCGGCTGGCCGCGTGCTGGCACGCGAGCACGCGGTGCGCGGTGCAACGCGCCCGCAGGTCGTTATCGGCAAGGACACCCGGATTTCCGGCTACATGCTGGAATCCGCGCTGGAAGCGGGCCTGTCGGCCGCCGGCATCGACGTGCTGCTGGCCGGCCCGATCCCCACGCCGGCGGTGGCCTACCTGACCCGCGCGCTGCGCCTGGTCGCCGGCATCGTCATCAGTGCGTCGCACAATCCCTATCAGGACAACGGCATCAAGTTCTTCTCGGCGCAGGGCATGAAGCTGCCCGACGAAATCGAGGCCGATATCGAGGCCGCGCTGGACGAGCCCCTGGGCTGCGTCAGCTCGGAAGGACTGGGGCGCGCGCGCCGCATGGGCGACGCCCAGGGCCGCTACATCGAGTTCTGCAAGAGCACGTTCCCCAACGATCTGGACCTGAACGGCATGACGATCGTGGTCGACGCCGCGCACGGCGCCGCCTACAACATCGCCCCGCACGTCTTCCGTGAACTGGGCGCCGAGGTCCACGCGATCGGCGTGAACCCCGACGGCTTCAACATCAACAAGGGCGTGGGCGCGCTGCACCCCGAGCTGCTGGCCAAGGAAGTCAAGACGCGCGGCGCCCAGCTTGGCATTGCGCTGGACGGCGACGCCGACCGACTGCAGATGGTGGACGGCGATGGCCGCATCTACAACGGCGACGAACTCATGTACGCCATCGTGCGCGAGCGCATGCAGCGCGGCAAGGTCGAGGGCGTGGTGGGCACGCTGATGACCAACTTTGGCTTCGAGCGCGAAATGAAGCGCCTGGGCGTGGGCTTTGACCGCGCCAACGTCGGCGACCGCTACGTGCTGGAACAGATGCAGTCGCGCGGATGGCTGTACGGCGGCGAAAGCTCGGGCCACCTGCTGTGCCTGGACTGCCATTCCACCGGCGACGGCATCGTGGCCGCGCTCCAGGTCCTGACGGCCCTGCGTCGCAATTCCGCCACGCTCGGCGACTGGGTCAGCGACCTGCGCATGTATCCGCAGAAGATGATCAACGTGCCGTTGACGCCGGGCCTGGACTGGAAAACCCATGCCGGCCTGACCGCGGCGCGCCAGGCAGTCGAAGCGGAACTGGACGGCCGGGGCCGGATTCTGATCCGCGCGTCGGGTACCGAGCCCAAGCTGCGCCTGATGGTTGAGGCCGAAGATGAGGCGCTGGCGACCAATTCTGCAGAGAAGCTTGCGGCAAGCCTGGGGTAAACCCTGAGTTTCGATTTAATATGTGGCCACGCGTCGAAATTCGTCGCGTGGCCTTTGTTTGTTTGCGTTTTCTGTGCCGGCCTAAACTTCATAGTCACGTAACATATTGGTCAAGTCATTGACACAGAGGGTGTCCACACTGGCTGGACTCTCTAGGAGCTTCGCGCAATGCTGGAATTAGCACGCATCAACCCGAGCCGCAGTACCGCCGAACCCTGGGCGGGCGCTTCCCCGAAGGTCCTGGCGGTCGGCCTCGCGCGCACCGCCGAAGAAATTGAGCAGATTCAGCGTCTGCGCTATGACGTCTTCACTGAAGACATGGGTGCCGTCTTCCCCGACGCGCAAGATGGCATCGAGCAGGATCGCTTCGATCCATTCTGTGAGCACCTGATGGTCCGCGAACTCGACACGGACCGAGTCGTCGGCACGTATCGGATTCTGACCCCCGAAAAGGCTCGGGAAGCCGGCGGCTACTACTCGCAATCGGAATTTGACCTGTCGGGCCTGGGCGCCATCCGCGACGAAGTCGTCGAGGTCGGCCGCTCCTGCACCCATGCCGACTACCGCGGCGGCGCGGTCATCATGCTGCTGTGGTCCGGCCTGGCCGAATACCTGCGCCGCGGCGGTTACGAATACGTGCTCGGCTGCGCCAGCGTGAGCCTGCGCGATGACGGCGTCACCGCCGCTGAAGTCTGGCGCACGGTTGCCAAGCAGATGCCCCAGGGCAACGAGCCGCGAGTCACGCCGCTGCACCGCTACCCGGTCGAAAAACTCAACAGCACGCTGCCGGCGCGCGTGCCGCCGCTGATCAAGGGCTACCTGAAGCTGGGCGCCAAGGTGTGCGGCGAGCCAGCATGGGATCCGGATTTCAACGCTGCCGACTTCCCGGTCCTCTTGAAGATGGAGCGCATGGACGAGCGCTACCGTCGCCATTTCGGGCTGGATCAGCCGGCCATCGTCGCCACCCAGCGCTAGACGCCATCCATCATGCGCCGCCTGTTCCGCCGAATGACAATCAGACTGATACGGCGGGCAACCCGGCCGCTGCGCATGGAGCTCAGGCGGCTCGATCGCGAAACCGATCTGTCGCCATTCTGATCAGCCGGGGCGGCCGTGCCGCCCCGTGCGCTGTTTTCAGAACTCCAGCAGTTCGAACGAAAACCCGACCTTGTTCCACTCGGCTTCTTCCGCACGCAGCGTGAAGTCGCTGAGCGGGTGTTCGGCCAGCCATTCGCGGTTGACGCGCACCACGATGGAATTGTCGCGGACCGAGACGGTCAGCGGCAGGGGCTCGATCTCGCCGCGGCGGCGGAACAACAGCACCGCCAGGCGCAGCGCCAGGATCGCCTTCCATTGCGGACGCGTGCGCACCAGCGGTTCCACCTTGGCCAGCTTGCCCTGGTGTCCCAGCACCAGCAAGGCCAGCAGTTGCTGGTCCGCGCGCGAAAAGCCGGGCATGTCGGCGTTTTCCAGCACGTAGGCTGAGTGCTTGTGGTACGCGTTGTGGGCAATCGACAGACCCACTTCGTGCAGATCGGCCGCCCAGCCCAGCGCGGGCCGAAGCTCGGCGCGCTCCTGGCCTTCGGGGAACAAGGCGTCGAACAGGCTGAGGGCGGCGTGGCGCACGCGGCGTGCCTGATTCACGTCCACGTGATAGCGCTTGACGAACTGACGGACCGATTCGTCACGCTTGTCGTGCTCGTCGTCGCGGCCCAGCAGGTCGTACAGCACGCCAAGGCGCAGCGCACCGTCGCCGGTGTGCATGACGTCGATGCCCAGCTCGTCGAACAGCGCGCTCATGATGGCCAGTCCGCCCGGCAGCACGTCGGCGCGTTCGATCTTGATGCCGGGAAGCTCGGACGGAATGACGCGACCCGAGCGGATGAGACGGTCCTTCAGCTTGGTCAGACCCGAGCGCGTGATGCCGCGGTCGGAATAGCCGCCTTCGGTCAGGATGGCGAAAAGCGCCTTGGCGGTGCCGGAGGAGCCATAGGCTTCCTTCCAGCCCATCTTGCGGTACTGCTTGGCGATGACTTCGATTTCGCGGCGGGCGGCCAGCTCGGCCTGTTTCATCTGGTGCGCATCCACCACGCCGTCCGAGAAGAACTGGCGGCTGTAGCTGACGCAGCCCATGTACAGCGAGGACATCAGGCCCGGTTCGTGGCCCTTGCCGATGATGACTTCGGTGGAGCCGCCGCCGATGTCGATGACCAGGCGCTTGTTGGGCGAGGGGGGCAGGGTGTGGGCCACGCCCGTGAAGATCAGCCGGGCCTCTTCACGGCCCGCAATGACTTCGATGGGAAAGCCCAATGCGGCTTCGGCCCGGGGCAGGAAATCTTTCGTGTTGCGGGCGACACGGAACGTATTGGTGGCAACCGCACGGACGCGATTGGGGTGGAAACTGCGCAGGCGTTCGCCGAAGCGTTCCAGGACGGCAATGGCGCGGTCGATGGCGTCGTCGCCAAGGCGTTTTTCGGCGTCCAGACCGGCGGCGAGCCGGACGGTTTCCTTGAGGCGGTCGATCTGGTAGATCTGGGGCGTACCGTCCTGCTGAACGATGCGTCCGATGGAGAGGCGAAAGCTGTTGGACCCGAGGTCCACCGCGGCCAGAAGTTGATCCATGCGGCTCGTAATATTGGCTGTGAGGTGGACCGATTATAAGGACCCCATGTGACAACGCCGCCGGATACGGGTTTTTGCTTACGGAACAGGGGCTTGGAAGCCATTGTCCGGTGCGCCATATGTCCCGCATTTGACGTACCCTTAGCGATTGGGCGCTGTCATAGAACCGTCACCTGTTTGCAGTAAAACTTCACGCTCTCTTTTCGTATGGAATCCGGTATGCCCACACGTCCGCCAGGCGAGCCTCTGCTCATGAATCGCGAATTGTCGCTGCTCAAGTTCAACGAACGTGTGCTGGCGATGGCGGAGAACCCCAAGACACCGCTGCTGGAAAGGCTGCGCTATGTGTGCATCGTCAGTTCCAACCTGGACGAGTTCTTCGAGATCCGGATCTCCAGTCTGAAAGAGCAGCAGCGCCAGTCGCCCAACCTGGTCGGCCCGGATGGCATGACGCCGGACGAGGCATTCGAATGCGTCCAGCAGGCGGTGCACGCACTGGTGTACCGCCAGTACAACCTGCTTAACGACGAGATCCTGCCGGCCATGCACAAGGAGGGCATCGCGCTGCATCACGCTTCCGAATGGAATGCGGAGCAGCAGGAATGGGCGCGCGACGTCTTCCACCGTGACGTGATGCCGCTGTTGACGCCCATTGGGCTGGACCCGGCGCATCCGTTTCCGCGGGTCTACAACAAGAGCCTGAACTTCATCGTGTCGCTGGCCGGCGCCGACGCCTTTGGCCGTCAGGCGTCCATCGCCATCGTCCAGGCGCCCCGCGCCTTGCCGCGTCTGATCAAGATGCCGCAGGAGCTGTCGGGGCAGCCCGAGGGCTACATCCTCCTCACCTCGCTCCTGCGCGCCTTCGTGGGCGAGCTGTTCCCGGGCCTGGAGATGCTGGGCTGCTATCAGTGGCGGGTGACCCGCAACAGCGACCTCTTCGTCGACGAAGAAGAAGTCACCAACCTGCGCCACGCCCTGCAGGGCGAGCTGTCGCAACGCAACTTCGGCGCGGCCGTCCGGCTTGAGATCGACAAGCTGACCCCCGTCGAACTGGAAACCTTCCTGCAGCGCGAGTTTTCGCTCAAGGCCGACGACACCTACCGCGTTCCCGGCCCGGTGAACCTGTCGCGCCTCATGCAGTTGTGCAACTCCGCGGCGCGCCCGGACCTGCTGTTTCCTGACTACCGTGCGCCCGTGCCCGCACCGTTTGACCGCGTTGGCGACAAGCCCGCGGAACTCTTCGAGGCGGTGGCCGAGTGCGACCGCCTCCTGCACCATCCCTACCAGTCGTTCCAGCCGGTCATCGACTTCCTGACCGCGGCTGCGCTGGATCCCGACGTGATGGCCATCAAGCAGACCATCTATCGCACCGGCGAGGACTCCGAGCTGATGAAGATCCTGCTGCTGGCGGCGCGCGCCGGCAAGGAGGTGACGGTGGTGGTGGAATTGATGGCGCGCTTTGACGAGCAGACCAATATCAACTGGGCCTCCAAGCTGGAAGAGGTGGGGGCACACGTCGTGTACGGCGTGGTGGCGCACAAGACGCACGCCAAGATGGCGGTCGTGCTGCGCCGCGAAAAGGGCCGTCTGCGCCGCTATGCCCACTTGGGCACCGGCAACTATCATCCGCGCACGGCGCGCCTGTATACGGACTTCGGGTTGCTGACCGCCGATCCCAAATTGTGCGAGGACATGGACAAGGTGTTCGCGCAGCTGACCGGCCTGGGCGCGCGCCGTACGCTCAAGTCGCTGATGCAATCGCCGTTCACGCTGCACGAGGGCATGGTGTCCCTGATTCGCGCCGAGGCACGCGCCGCCAAGGCGGGCAAGCGCTCGCGCATCATGGCCAAGATGAATTCGCTCTTGGAAGAGCAGATCATCGCCGAGCTCTACAAGGCCAGCCAGGCGGGCGTGAAGATCGATCTGATCGTGCGGGGCGTCTGCGCCTTGCGCGCCGGCGTGCCGGGGCTGTCTGAAAACATCCGCGTGCGTTCCATCGTGGGCCGCTTCCTGGAGCATTCCCGCGTCTTCTATTTCTACGCAGACGGCGAAGAGACGGTGTACCTGTCGTCCGCCGACTGGATGGACCGCAACTTCTTTCGCCGCGTCGAGATCGCCTTCCCGATCTATGACAAGACGCTCAAGAAGCGCGTCATCGACGAAGCCTTCACCTATGCGCTGCGCGACAACCAGCTTGCCTGGCAGCAACAGCCCAGCGGCGACTATGCGCGCGTCAAGAGCCGCCGCGAGCCCTATAACGTGCATCAGTTCCTGATGCAGAAGCTGGGCGTGTGAACGATCACTGTTGAAATGGGGGTTCGTCCCCCAAATTCTGCTTCTGTCCCACGGCCGCCCGGCAACCGCCCGGCGGCCGTCGTTTTTATGCCGCATCGAGCATCTGCATGAACAGTTTGTGACTGTCATGGTCTTGTCACGTTACCTACCTAAGATGCGAAGGTCGCTGAAAGACAGGCAGCTAAAAAGCCTGCCAAGACTCCTTTAACGAGCACAGAAGGAACCCAGATGTTCAAACGTGTCTTCAAGCAAGTTTCCGTGGGCGTCGCGCTGAGCGCCGCTGTTTTTGCCGTCCAGGCCGCCAACGTCACCGGCGCCGGCGCATCGTTCCCGTACCCGATCTACGCCAAGTGGGCGTCCGATTACAAGGCCGCGACCAACAACGCGGTCAACTACCAGTCCATCGGTTCGGGCGGCGGTCAGCAGCAGATCATTGCAAAGACGGTCGACTTCGGCGCCTCGGATGACCCGATGAAGGCTGCCGACCTGGAAAAGCACGGCTTGCTGCAGTTCCCCGCCGTGATCGGCGGCACTGTCGCCGTCGTTAACGTCGACGGCGTCGAGCCGGGCAAGCTGAAGCTGTCGGGCAAGCTCCTGGCCGACATCTTCCTGGGCAAGGTCAAGAAGTGGGACGACGCCGCCATCAAGGCGCTGAACCCCGACGTCAAGCTGCCCTCGGCCGACATCATCGTCGTGCACCGTTCGGACGGCTCGGGCACCACCTTCGGCTGGACGAACTACCTGTCCAAGGTGTCGCCGGAGTGGAAGTCGCAAGTCGGTGAAGGCAAGGCCGTCAAGTGGCCCACCGGTCAAGGCGGCAAGGGCAACGAAGGCGTCGCCGCCTACGTTGGCCAGCTGAAGAACTCGATCGGCTACGTCGAATACGCCTACGCCAAGCAGAACAAGCTGGCCTGGACGCAACTGCAGAACAAGGACGGCAAGTTCGTCCAGCCCGAGCAAAAGGCTTTCGCTGCCGCTGCCGCCAACGCCGACTGGAAGAGCGCGCCGGGCATGGGCGTGGTCCTGACCGACGAGCCGGGCGCCGATTCGTGGCCCGTCACCGCCGCCACCTTCATCCTGATCCACAAGTCGCAAGACAAGCCGGTTCAGGGCAAGGCTGTGCTGGACTTCTTCGACTGGGCCTTCAAGAACGGCGCCAAGTCGGCTGAAGCCATGGACTACGTGCCGCTGCCGGAAGCCGTGACCAAGGAAATCCGCGCCGCCTGGGGCGAAGTGAAGTCCGCTGACGGCCAGGCTGTCTGGAAGTAAATCAGTACCGTGCGGCCCCGACGCCTGAAGGCGGGCGGGGCCGCCGCTTGTAAATTGACCTCTCTGCTGTTCCCCCAGGTTACCTAAGGAAAGTCCATCCATGAGCGCGGTAATGGATAATAGTGTGCCGCTTCCGCCCAGCGTGGCGGATTCCGTGACTACCGGCACGCCTTCGCCTATGAAGCAAACAAAAAACGCGCTGATGGATGCGCTGTTCAAGAATCTGACCCGCCTGTTCGCCTTCCTGGTGTTCATTCTTCTGGCGGCGATTCTCATCTCCCTCATCTACGGCAGCCGCGAATCGCTGGCCAAGTATGGCCTGTCGTTCCTCTGGCTCAATGACTGGGACCCGGTCAATTCCAACTACGGCGCCGTCGTGCCAATCATCGGTACGTTGCTGACCTCCGCGATCGCGCTGATCATCGCCGTGCCGGTCTCCTTCGGCATCGCCATCTTCCTGACCGAACTGTCGCCCACCTGGCTGCGCCGCCCGCTGGGCACCGCCATCGAAATGCTGGCGGCCATCCCGTCCATCATCTACGGCATGTGGGGCCTGTTCGTCTTCGTGCCGGTGTTCCAGCAGTACGTGCAGCCCTTCATGATCGCGACGCTGGGCAGTGTGCCCATCATCGGCGGCCTGTTCGCAGGCCCGCCGTTCGGCATCGGCATCTTCACCGCCGGCCTGATCCTCTCCATCATGATCATCCCGTTCATCGCGGCCGTGATGCGCGACGTGTTCGAGCTGGTCCCCGCGATGCTCAAGGAATCGGCCTACGGTCTGGGCAGCACGACCTGGGAAGTGATGTGGCGCGTGGTGCTGCCCTTCACCAAGTCGGGCGTCATCGGCGGCATCATGCTCGGCCTGGGCCGTGCCCTGGGCGAGACGATGGCGGTGACCTTCGTCATCGGCAATGCGTTCAAGTGGTCCGGTTCCCTGTTCTCGCCCGGCAACTCCATCGCCTCGGCGCTCGCCAACGAATTCAACGAGGCGGGCGGCATCCAGAAGGCGGCGTTGCTGGAATTGGGCCTGATCCTGTTCCTGATCACGACCATCGTGCTGGCCCTGGCCAAGACGCTGCTGGTCCGCCTGTCTGCCGGCGAAGGCAAGAAGACCTGACGCCCGGAGCACAAGGAAAAAATCATGGCTGAATCCGTACTCAACATGCAGAACGGCATCTATCGCCGGCGCCGCGTGGTCAATCGCATCATGCTCGCTGTGTCGATGACGACGCTGGTCTTCGGCCTGTTCTGGCTGTTCTGGATCATTCTCACGTTGCTGATGAAGGGCGCGCCCGCGCTGTCGTACACGCTCTTCACCGAAATCACGCCGCCGCCGGGCCAGGCGGGCGGCTTGCTCAACGCCATTCTCGGCAGCGTGATGATGGCGGGCGTCGGCACGCTGATCGGCACGCCGGTCGGCATCCTGGCCGGCACCTATCTGGCTGAATACGGCCAGCGCGGCTGGCTGGCGCCGGCAACGCGCTTCCTGAACGACGTGCTGCTGTCGGCCCCGTCCATCATCATCGGCCTGTTCATCTATGCCGTGTATGTGGCGCAGGTCGGGCATTACTCGGGTTGGGCCGGCGCCATCGCGCTGTCCATCCTGGTGATTCCCGTCGTGGTCCGCACCACCGACAACATGCTGCTGCTGGTGCCCAACAGCCTGCGCGAGGCGACCGCCGCGCTGGGCTGCCCGAAGTGGCGCATGATCACGCTGGTCTGCTATCGCGCCGCCAAATCCGGCATCATCACCGGCGTGCTGCTTGCGATCGCCCGCATCTCTGGCGAAACCGCGCCGCTGCTGTTCACCGCGCTGTCGAATCAGTTCATGTCGCTGAACATGAACGGCCCGATGGCCAACCTGCCGGTCGTCATCTACCAATACGCCGCCAGCCCCTTCAAGGACTGGAACAACCTGGCCTGGGCCGGCGCCACGCTGATCACGCTGCTGGTGTTGGGCATCAACATCATCGCCCGCAACCTGTTCCGCAAGTAAAGATCGCTTTGCCGGCGCGCTGGCCGCGCCGACAGCCAAGGGAAACCCAATGGAAAACACCGCTACCGCAGTCAAGAACAAGCTCGAGGTCAAGGACCTGAACTTCTACTACGGCAAGTTCCACGCGATTCGCAACGTGAACATGTCGATCCAGGAGAAGAAGGTCACCGCCTTCATCGGCCCGTCGGGCTGCGGCAAATCGACGCTGCTGCGCACGTTCAACCGCATGTTCGAGCTGTATCCCGGCCAGCGCGCCGAGGGCGAAATCCTGTTGGACGGCGAAAACCTGCTGACGGCCAAGACCGACATCTCGCTGATCCGCGCCAAGATCGGCATGGTCTTCCAGAAGCCCACGCCGTTCCCCATGAGCATCTACGACAACATCGCCTTCGGCGTGCGTCTGTTCGAACGCCTGTCCAAGGGCGAGATGGACGAGCGCGTGGAATGGGCGCTGAGCAAGGCTGCGCTGTGGAACGAAGTGAAAGACAAGCTGCACCAGAGCGGCAACAGCCTGTCCGGCGGCCAGCAACAGCGTCTGTGCATCGCCCGCGGCGTGGCGATCAAGCCGGAAGTGCTGCTGCTGGACGAGCCATGCTCGGCGCTGGATCCCATCTCCACCGCCAAGATCGAAGAGCTGATCGCTGAACTGAAGAACGACTACACCGTCGTGATCGTGACGCACAACATGCAGCAGGCCGCGCGTTGCTCGGACTACACGGCGTATATGTACCTGGGCGAGCTCATGGAATTTGGTCAGACCGACCAGATCTTCGTGAAGCCTTCGCGTAAGGAAACCGAGGACTACATCACGGGCCGTTTCGGCTGAACGTGGCGGGTTTTGTGGTGCAGGAAGCGGCGTGCCTTTGTGGCGCGCCGTTTTTCATTACATGGAATGCAGGGCGGGCATTTTGTTACGTCGCCGAATGGGTGACCTCGGCCGCGTGGGGTCGCTTTCTGGTATAGTTGCCACCCTTCGGGGCGTAGCGCAGCCTGGTAGCGCATCTGCTTTGGGAGCAGAGGGTCGTGAGTTCGAATCCCACCGCCCCGACCAATTAAATCAAGGGTTTACGCTTTAGCGGCGTAAACCCTTGATTGCTTTCAGAGCCTTATAAGTGCACTTGTTGGAACCCGTCAACGCGGTTTACGAGTCGGATCTGTTCTGATAACGCGCACTTGCCTGCAGACTTCGCAGGAGCAGCTGCGCAGCAATACTTAATGATTGCGCATTTCTCACGCAGATTACGAACAGTCGCTTGGCCCAGGCATTGGTGAGCGGTATGACCTTCAGATTCAAGGCCTGTTGTATGGCGCTTGTCTCTTCGAGCGGCACAATAGCCAAAGCGAGATTGGCAGCAACGATACGGCACGCCGCGTCTACAGTTGAAACCTGAAGACGGTACCGCATGTGCTTTCCGGCGGCAGCCGCGGCGCTTTGTTGCGTGGCCTTCATGATGCTACGCGCCATGATGTCGACGTGTTCGTGGTCGATCGTCTCCTCGAAGGCCACGGAATGTCGAGCGGCCAGTGGATGCGCGGGGTGGACGACTACCGCCAAATGATCCCTGTGGTAGTCGAAGGTAGTCAAGCCGCGAAGGTCCACGGCATTCCAACACACACCGATGTCCGCGCGCCCTTCCTCAACGCCGCGAACCACCTCCCATATTTCCCGTTCCTCGAAGCTCACGCGAACGTCTCGGTACTTGCGCGCAAATTCGCTAACGTCTTCCGGAAGAAACTGCGCCACGGCCGATTTGCTGCCGAACACGCGCACATGTCCTTGGACACCTTCAGAAAAGGCGCCAAGTTCAGCCGTCATCCGATCCATCAACGCCAGGGACTCACGTGCGTAACGCAGGAGGGTTTCCCCGGCCACCGTTACGGACACGCCGCGCCGGTTTCTATCCAGGAGTCGGACGCCCGCTTGACTCTCCATGTGCGCGATGCGCTTGCTCACCGCCGAGGGCACAATCGACTCACGCTTTGCCGCGGCGGCGATGTTGCGCTCTTCACAAACAGCGATAAACAAGCGAAGGGACGTCAGTTCAAAAGCTTGCATGATGCGGAGCCCATGAAAACGATCGGAGGAGGACGGCTTTGCGTCGCAGCCATCTCCATCTGGAACGACAGTGGCGAAAAAATACCACTTTAAAGGAGGGCAGGAAATACGCATCCTAGCGCTGCGTCGATCCTACGACGCAGCGCAGGTGATAACAGGAAGGAGACAAAATCATGAAAAAAATGCTGTCCCTGTTAATTGCGGTCACGGCGGGTTGGACCTCTGCGGCAACCGCAGAGACATTTCCGACAAGGCCCGTAACGCTGGTAGTTCCGTTCGCGCCTGGGGGGCCGACGGATTCCGTTGCGCGAATCACGGCAGATGCCTTGAGAAAAGTCCTGAAGACCTCGGTGCTGGTGGAGAACGCCGCCGGTGCGGGCGGCACGATCGGGACGCAACGTGTGGTCCGTGCGCAACCGGACGGGTACACGGTGCTGCTGCATCACTTGGGGTTGGCAACCTCGCTGGCGCTGTATCGCAATCTCCCTTTCGACCCCAGAAAGGACCTTTTGCCCGTCGGGGTCGTATCCGATGCCAGCATGACCATCATGGCTCGCCCCAACTATGAGCCGAACACGTTGGCGGAGGTGGTTGCCGATGCCAAGGCGCGCAAGCAGGCATTGACCTTTGCGCATTCGGGATTGGGCGCCGCGTCTCAGCTTTGCGGGATGCTGTTTCAGGCGGCGATCCAGACGCAGCTCACCAATGTTCCATACCGCGGTGGCGGCCCGGTCATTCAGGCGCTGCTCGGCAACCAGGTGGACTTGGGATGCGAACAGGCCACGACGTCCGCGCCATTGGTTCAGGCAAAGCGGCTGAAGCCCTATGCCGTGACGAGTTCGCGCCGTCTGCCTGCTTTGCCCGATGTTCCCACGGCGGCTGAAGCCGGTCTGGATAAGTTTGAGATCAGCGTATGGCACGGCCTTTATGTGCCCGCCGGAACACCGCCGGACGTGGTGCAGACGCTCTCGCGTGCGCTTGAGGTTGCCCTCAAGGATCCGGAGCTCGTGAAGCGATTCAACGACATCAGTACCGATGCGACCCCAGGGAAAGCGAACCCGAAGGCGTTGCAGACCACGCTGCACAGCGAAATAGAGCGTTGGTCACCTCTGATCAAAGCCGCAGGCCAGTATGCCGATTAGGCGGGTCTCATCGGTTTCCGCTCGACCACCTCTACAGGAAACGATCCATGCGCATCGTCAATATTCTCGAACGCACCGCTCCCATCGCGTCGCCGATTGCGAACGCCTTCATCGATTTCTCGAAAATGACGCTCAGCCTGGTGGCGGTCGTCACGGACGTCATACGTGACGGCAAACCGGTGATCGGCTACGGCTTTAACTCCAATGGCCGATACGGTCAGGGCGGATTGATTCGGGAGCGCTTCGCGCCGCGCATATTGAACGCCAATCCCGACAGTCTTCTGAACGAGCATGGCTCCAACCTTGATCCGTCCAAGGTGTGGGACGTGATGTTCACCAACGAAAAGCCCGGCGGTCACGGTGAACGTTCGGTCGCCATGGGAACCATCGACATGGCGGTGTGGGACGCAACAGCGAAGATCGCGAACCAGCCGCTTTTCCGCCTGCTCGCGCAGCGTCACGGCTTGAAGGCGGATCCTCGCGTATTCGTCTACGCGGCCGGCGGCTATTACTACCCCGGGAAAGGCCTCGAAGGGCTTGCCGACGAGATGAAGGGGTATCTAGACCGCGGCTACACCGTCGTGAAGATGAAGATCGGCGGCGCCCCTCTCTCGGAAGACATCAAACGAATCGAGAAAGTACTAAGGCTATTGCCGTCCGGTTGCAGCTTGGCGGTAGACGCAAATGGCCGGTTCGGCCTTGATACGGCCATCGAGTACGCGCGAGCGCTGCGGCAATACGACCTCTTCTGGTACGAAGAGGCTGGCGATCCGTTGGATTACGAACTGCAGGCGCGCCTTGCTGAACACTATCCCAAGCCCATGGCGACCGGAGAAAACCTCTTTTCCATGCAGGACGCGCGCAATCTGATCCGTTATGGCGGCATGCGGCCAGATCGGGATTGGCTGCAGTTCGATTGCGCGCTCAGTTACGGACTCGTTGAATACCTTCGAACGCTCGAAATGCTGAAATCGTCCGGCTGGTCGTGGAACCGTTGCATTCCCCATGGCGGTCACCAGATGTCGCTCAACATCGCGGCGGGTTTGGGCCTCGGAGGAAACGAGTCATATCCTGATCTGTTTCAGCCCTACGGCGGATTCCCCGACGGCGTGCGGGTAGAGCAGGGCTATATCACCATGCCGGATCTGGTGGGTATTGGATTTGAGGGGAAGGGCGACTTGATCTCGGAAATGAGGAGCCTCGCATCATGACGAACGTCAGTGCAAAATGGGATCCGAACACGCTACGGCAGTCTGCCAGTCAGATGCTCGTGGCAACTGGTCTGGAGATTGCAAAAGCCGCGATAGTGGCCGACCTGCTGGTCGAGGCCGATATGATGGGCCACGATACACACGGCCTGGCGTTATTGCCTCGGTATCTCGACGAACTTACCCAGGGAGTGATGACGACACGCGGATCTCCGGACGTCTTGAGCGATACCGGCGCCTGCGTGACTTGGAACGGCAGACGGCTGCCCGGTGTCTGGCTTGTGTCTCAGGCGCTGGATCAGGCTATCGAGCGGGCTGCGTCGATGGGATGCGTCACTACTGTGATAGGGAACAGCCATCACATCGGTTGTCTGGCCGTATATATGACGCGCGCCACCGACCGCGGCATGCTCGCAACGCTCGCTTGCTCTGACCCCTCTCAAGCGAGCGTCGCCCCGTACGGGGGCACGAAGGGGGTTTTCACGCCCAACCCCATGGCGATGGGATTTCCGACGCGACACGATCCGGTGCTGATTGACACGAGTGCGTCTATAACTACCAACAACATGGCGGCCCGTCTTGCGCGCGAAGGCCGGCGATATGCCTCGCCGGTCCTCTTGACGGCCGACGGCGATGCAACCGACGACCCTGCTGCCCTGAAACTGGGTGGCACGTTGCTACCCGCCGGAGGGTTGGATCATGGCCAAAAGGGTTACGGCTGGGCGCTGATGGTCGAAGCCTTGACGCAAGGCCTTTCAGGCTTTGGGCGGGCGGATGACCCCGGAGGCTGGGGCGCCTGCGTGTTTCTGCAGGTCATCGATCCGTCTGCGTTCGGTGGCCAGGAGGCTTTTGTCCGGCAAACCGACGAGCTGGTGCGCCGGTGCCGGGAAAGTCCTCCCCGGCCCGGGGTTCCCCGCGTTCGCCTTCCTGGCGAAGGAGGATTGTCCCGAAAGAAGGAGGCCGAACTCTCCGGATTGGCGCTCTCGTCGGCGATCGAGAGATCGCTTGAGGAATGGGCTGACAAGCTGCAAGTGCGGCTTGACAGGCCCTGACACGGAAACCCTGAGTCCAGTGAGTCCAACGATGACGCCATCCGCAGATAGGGAAGCGCTGACGAACGCACTTCTCGCAGCACGGCGTGAGCACAGATTGATCGATGCGCATGCTTTTGAAGGAGTTCTGAAAAACGCTGGCGCGGCATATGAGATAAATGCTGGTGTGACGTGTCTCGAGGCAGCAGCTAGCGGCTGGCTGGTGGCGGCTTTACCGCTTCGTCCGTTATCCAGAAGACCTGCCGCATCCCATCTTCCTCGCGCTCGGTGACCGCCACGGGCTTGAGCCGTCCTGCGCGGCACGGTCCTCCCACGCAGAGCCCGGTGTCGGGCTCGTAGACCGCGCCATGCCGTGCGCACATGATCTGGTTACCCGCGCGGGTGAAGAAACTGCCCTCCCAGTCCAGTTCAACGCCGACGTGCGCGCACCGATTCACGTAGCCGTAGACGTGGCCCTGAAAGCGAACGAAGAATACGCTGGTCGGCCCATTTCGGTCCTCGGCCTGAACTTTTACGCCGATACCGCCCTCTACAAGATCGCTCCCACGGCAGACGAGGATTTCATTCCTTTCATTCATGATTTCGCCCCTCAGGATTCTTCATCCGCGACAGCGGCTCGCGGATCGTTCGATATGGCGCGACCCTTCATGTCCGCGACGCTGTCGGCGCCAGAGAGCGCCACTGCTCGGCTGAGCTCTGATCTAAGGATGTCCAGCGCGTGGCGCACGCCCACTTCGCCGGCGCTCGCCAGGCCGAAGAGCGTCGCTCGCCCTAGTTGCACACCATCTGCGCCCATGGCGAGCGCTTTGGCTATGTCCGTGCCGGTGCGAAATCCGCTGTCCACGAGGGTCGTCATTCGGCCCTGCAGCCGCTTGGATATCTTGGCGAGTGCCGTGATCGTGGCTTCCGCGGCATCCAGTTGACGGCCGCCATGGTTGGAGACCACGATGCCGTCCACACCCGCGCTTTCGGCACGCTCGGCATCCTGCACATCCAGGATCCCCTTGAGCACGAGCTTTTTCTTCCATACGGATCGCAGCCAGTCCAGATCTTGCCATGTGAATGCGCTGCTCAGCTGCTGCTGCATCACTTCGGAAATCGTGCCGCCGCTGGCCGACGATCCCAGCGCCTCAGCAAACACCCGGAGGGTCGGCGAACCTCCCCGTGTCATCTGAATCGCCCAACCTGGCCGTCGGGCGCAATCCAACATATTTCCCGGCGTCCAACGGAACGGCAGTGTGAACCCGTTGCGGATGTCGCGATTGCGGCGGCCCGCAACCGCCGTATCCACGGTGAGTTGCAGAACGCTGAATCCATGCGCGTCGATACGCTGGAGAAACGACTCGACCAACGCGCGATCTTTCAGCATGTAGAGCTGGAACCAGCGGTTCTGCGTCGAAATGCGAGAAATGTCGGCTAGCGTCTGGCATGCTGCGGTGCTCATGACGAATGGAATCCCGGCCGCCGCGGCCGCTCTTGCGAGACACTCGTCCCCGCGCAGCCAGTAAGCGCCGTTCAGACCGGTGGGACCGATGATCATTGGCATGCTGCTGCGCTCGCCCAGCAATGAGGTCTCGAGCGACACATTGCTGACATCCGTCAGCACCTGCTGTCGCAACGCGCAATCCCGAAGCGCTTCTCGGTTGCGCGCCGCGCAATGGCCTTCGCCCGCATCTCCATCGATATAGTCGAAGACCATGCGTGGAAGGCGCCGCTTGGCAATCGAACGCAAGTCATCGATGCTGGCCGCGCGTTTGAGCGCCCGAGGAAGTTGCAACGCTGCAGTCACGTCATTCAGCCTTGAGCTCGCCGGACTGCACCAGCTCGGCGGACAATGCCGACTCCTGCTGTATGACCGCTTCAAAATCCGCCGCGCTGCCGCCGCGAGACAGCGTGCCTTGCGCAACCAGCGCGTCGCGTACGGACTTGTCTTTCAGGATCTCGTTAATTGTCGAATTCAGCTTTGCCACGACCTCGGGTGGCGTACCCGCCGGTGCAAGGATGCCGAGCCAGGTGAGGTGGCTGAAGGGCTTACCAAGCACCTCCGACACCGTCGGCGTATTTGGTAGTGCCGGCCAACGGGTGTCCGACGTCACAGCAAGGGCTCGAACCTTCCCGGATTGGATCAGCGGCAGAGCCGCTGACAGCGTTGAGGACACCATCGGAATCTGACCCCCCACGGCGTCGGCCAGGGACGGCCCGGATCCACGATAAGGCGCATGCACCAGTTTTATCTCCGCTGCGCGCTGAAAGAGCTCGGCGGCAACGTGGCTCGGCAGGCCGAATCCGGGGCTGCCGAACGCGATGGCGTTCGGCTGGGCCTTGGCTTGCGCGATCAGTTCTTGCAAGGTTGCAAAGGGGGCATTGTTAGCGGCGACAAGCACGGAAGGGCCGCGAGTCGCTTCAACGACTGCGACGAAATCAGCCAACGCATAAGGCGCCTTCTTGAAGAGGTGCACATTGAGCGGATGGTTGTTGCCGGTCAGCAGGAGGGTGTAGCCATCGGGCGATGCGCTGCGCACGACCTCCGTGGCGATGTTGCCGCCGCCTCCGCCCCGGTTCTCGACCACCACCGACTGCTTCAGGGCGCGTCCCATCTTTTCACCGATCAGTCGTGCCACGAAGTCGCCGCCGCCGCCCGGGGCGGACGGCACGACGACACGGATGCTGCGTTGGGGATAATCGTCCGCGGCCGCCGCGCTGGTCCCGATAACACAGGTCGACAACACCATGCTGGCGAGGGATGCGTGAACGAAGCGGGAAAGTCGAAGTTGCATTGTTGTCTCCATTTTTGTTTCTTTGCGCCCGCCACAGATCGGCGTGTGCGCGCGATTGCCGAGTCCGGTCTTCGCCGGATACTCAGATTGAACTCACAACTTTGCCGCCGGCAAGGGAGTCAATGTCGGAATTCGAATACCCCAATTCAGCCAGCACTTCGCGGGTATGTTCTCCATAGCGCGGAGCACCTCGCCGCGTGACGCCGCTGCCGTCCGAGAACTTGATCGGGCAGCCCAATGCCTGAATGGTGCCAGCCACGGGATGATCGACTTCCACGACCATTTCGCGCGCTTGCGTCTGGGGGTCGGCCAGCACTTGCGCCATGGTGCGAACAGGGCCGGCTGGCACGCCTTCACGTTCGAATTCCGGCATCCAGTCGTCCGTGCCCCGAGTGCGAAGAATCTCCGACATGACGGAAACCAGTTCGGCGCGATTGGCCATGCGGGCGCCGTTGGTCCGGAAGCGTTCATCCGTGATCATCCACGCGGCGTCCAGCACACGCGCCGTACCTTCCCACGTCGCTTGGCTGATGGCTCCGACATTGATCCATCCATCCCGAGTCGGAAACGCTTGATAGGGGGCAGCAACGGGATGCGCAGAACCCATCGGTCCGGCGGATACCCCGGTCGCCAGAGCGAGCGCGGCGGGCCAGTAAGTATGTACAACGGACGCTTCGAGCAGCGACGTGTCGACGAATTGTCCTCGTCCCGTCTTGAGCCGGCGAATGTAGGCGGCCAGAATGCCGGTCGCCGCCAGAATGCCGGCCGTGACATCGCCGACCGGGATGCCAAGCTTCACGGGCGGTCGCCCCGGCGCTTCGCCAGTCATGCTCATCAGCCCAGACATACCCTGCGAGATCAGATCGTATCCGGCGCGCTTGGCGTAGGGGCCGTTGGAACCGAAACCGGTGATCTTGCAATAGATCAACGCCGGGTTTTCTTCACGCAATGATTCGTATCCGAGGCCCAGCTTCTCCATCGTTCCCGGGCGATAGTTCTCAAGGACGACGTCGGCGGTGGCGATCAGTCGGCGCACGACTTCCACGCCTTGAGGATCCTTGAGGTCGACGGCGATTCCGCGCTTGTTCCGATTGATGATCATGAACGATGCGGACTCGCCCTGGATCTCAGGCGGCGTTGTGCGGCGGGTGTCATCGCCGCCCGGCAGCCTCTCGACCTTGATGACGTCAGCGCCCATGTCGGCCAGCAGCAATCCGCCGACCGGGCCGGCCATGACATGTGCAATCTCGATGACTTTAAGGCCGGCCAACGGGCCGCCAGCTTCGTCTTTCATTTCAGTTCGCATCGTGAATCACTTTCCCTGGTAAACCGGCCGCTGCTTGGCCAGAAAGGCTTGAAAGCCATGGTGATAGTCTTCGGTGTCGAAGCAGTCGTAGCCCTCTTCGAGCTCGGTCGCGTCCAGCGGTGTGCCTTGTCGCAGTCGTTGAACGAATTTCTTGTGCCAGCGCGCGGACAAAGGCGCACCAGCCAGAATCTGACCGACGACGTCGGCGAGCGCAGTGTCGAACTCGGTGTCCTTCACGATCTGCTGCACGATGCCAAGCGCTCTGGCCTCTTCGGCGCCGATGATGTTGCCGAGCAGCAAAAGGCGCAGCGCACCGTCCTCGCCCGCCACGCGCACAAGCCCTTCCAACTCCGGATATGCAAGAACGGCGCCAAGTCGGGCGATCGGCACGCCAAAACGGCTATCGGCATCGCACATCCGGACGTCGCAGAACGCGGCTAGTTCCAGGCCGCCTCCGACACACGCGCCGCGAATGGCTGCTACCGTCGGAACGGGAAAGTCGCGTACTCCATGCATGGCACGATGGCCATGGCGCGCGAAAGCTATCGCTTGCGCTTTGGTGGCACGGATGGATTCGAACTCCTCGATATCCGCCCCGCTGCCGAATGCTTCAGTACCAGCGCCGCGCAGGACCAGACAGCGCAGGCTTTCCTCCCTTGCCAATGACTCCAGCGCATCGCCCATCGCGATCCACATGGCCTGGCTCATGGCGTTCTTTTTGCCGGGGTTGTCGATGATGATCGTCGCGACATGACCCTCGCGCTGCACGTGAATGGCGCCGCTCATAGCGTCTCCTGTTTATGGTTTTGTGTAGTCTAGGAGAGGCGCTGCTGCGACAAAAAATACATTTTTGAACTGGGGGCATATAGAATCGTTATGGCTTGAACGCCCCCTGTGCCATAAGAGTTCGCCCCATGGAAGCCCGTGTCCTGAAGTATTTTGTCGGCATTGTGGACGCCGGCAGTTTGTCGCGTGCTGCGCGGTCTCTGCATGTCGCGCAACCCGCCCTTACCCTGCACATGAACAAGCTGGAAGAGCAGCTCGGCGTCCAACTGTTGCTGCGGGATGTTCGAGGCGCCACTCCCACTGAAGCGGGCAAAGCCGTCTACCGGCATGCGAAGCATGTCCTGCGCCAACTGGATGCCACGCCCGAGATTGCGAGTCAGGCAGCCATCGGCCCCTCAGGTCCTGTCGTGGTGGGGTTGCCGTGGACGGTTTCGTCGGTAATTGGTCTGGATTTGCTACGGGCGGTATTGGCCTCGCTCCCGGCGGTCAGGTTGCAGATTGTGGAAGGGCCGAGTTCCATGCTGGGTCCGCTTGTCGCTCAGGGGCAGCTGGACATGGCAGTGGTGTTCGACAACACGAACGACCGCGCTCTGGATCTGACTCCCCTCCTGCTCGAACCGCTGTGGCTGGTGGGCGCCCGGGGCACGCTGAAGCGTCGCCGCAGCGTGTCTATCGAGGAAACCTGCGCTTATGAGCTGTTGCTCTTGAGAAGGCCAAACGGGATTCGCGAGATGCTGGAAACGTCCTGGCTCAAGCTGAATGCCAAGCCGCGGGTGCTAGCCGAAATTGATTCACCCGGCCTGCTGATGCAGGCCATCGAGAGTCGGATGGGATTCTCGATTTTGCCCTCCGCGTCGTTGCCAGGAGCGGATGCGTCGAGGCGCTTTGATCGCGCCCATCTGCAAGGCGATTCCCTGGCTCGCACTGGCTATCTCGCGGTAAGCCGATATCACAGCCCCTCGGCGGCAGCTCTGGAAACTCTCAGACTGTTGACTGCAAGCGTTCGGACATCAATCAATAGTGGCGTCTGGGCCTGTGAACTACTCGAGACGCCCTGAGCGCGGCCTTCGGGCCGATTTTAGTTTCAGGATCGATCCGGCGTCGTGCGATGTCCGCAGGCAAAGGTACAGGAAGTCTGTCAGGGATCCCCCCACAATGCCACGGCCAAGCACAAAGAGCGCGTGATACACAAGGTTACTTCGCCTGCTGCTGCCAAGGGTGCCCGCATGGTAAATATCGCCGGGGAGGGCGGCTTGGCGTATCGCCAGGCTCATTTTTCTTTTAAGGAGCTGACCATGAATACTGTTCACAAGATGAATGCTGTTCAAGTGCCCTTGAAAAGACTTTCTGCGATCGTGTGCCTGGCCGGACTGGCATGGGCTTCAGGCTCTGCCCACGCAGCCGACACGAGCAGTACGACGCAATCGCAGCATCAGCAGGATGTCGCGACGTGCAAGAGCGGCACCTCCGGCCAACCGCTGGAAACGTGCTTGCGCGAAGCCGCGGCGGCCCGTCAGGAGCGCGAACGTCAAAACCTGAGTGCGGAAAGCCCCGAGCAATTGCGGCAGAACGAGCTGGCTCGCTGCAACCGCCTGCCCGAATCACAGCGTGCAACCTGCGTGTCCAAGATGACCTCGCCCACGAATGTGCAGGGCAGCGTGCAGGGCGGAGGGGTAATGCGCAAGAAAGAGATCCAGGTGCCCGCCACGCCGGCGAATCCGGCTCCGGCCCGCTGAACGGTCCGTTTCAGAACGCACAAATGTAGTGATTCGCAGCCACGCGGTAAATGCTCGCGTGGCTGCTCTCGTCCGTTGCGCGGTACTGCCTAGAACCGCTGGTCTTTGTCGAACGGCACCTCGGAATCGCTCGGACGTTCGAACGTCGGCGCTTCACCGTTCAAGTCGGCAACATGAATCTGCGCGAGTCGGGTCGCCTCGGCAATAGCGCCATGGGCGGAATGAAAATGTTCGTCGATGGCAATGCGTTCGGACGGCACGCCGGCTATCGGTGAGATCAGTGTGTAGCCGATGCGCCATTCATCGCCGTCTTGCTCCGGCTTCGTGATCTGAAAGTCCCACTTGGCTGTTTGCATGATTCCTCCAGTCGATCGGTTCATCCTACTGCACTCGATGCGCCCTTGAAAGGTGTGACGGTTCCGTGCGGTCATCACCCTGGTGCAAGCCATGACAGCAAGCAGGCAGGCATAAGAGTTGCTGCTTGGCTACGCGCATCTTTGCAGAGTCACCGCTATGGCCAAACCGAAGCTCGACGTCCGATCCGGACAGTATGCCGGCAAGCTGCCCCGCGACACATTCCGTCTGCGCTTCATGCGCCGCTTCTACGACCCGGGATTCAAGGCAGAGGCCGAAGCACTGGCGCGGCTCGAATCCATCGCCTGGGATGCCTATGCGAACGGACGCAAGGCGCCCCACACCGTCAAAGCGGGATCAGGTTATGCCGATCCCGATTACGACCTGTCGGTGGAATGGAAGGAAGCGCATGATCGTCTGGCGCGCGCGGCGTTGATGCAGCGCGACCCGGATACGCGCTCGCGCGTCCTGGTGATCAACGGCGCGGCGCGCAATGACGGGACCTGTCCAGGCGAAGTCGCAAAGACGTGGCGGCTGTCTGAAATCGTGCGCGATGAACTGGAGTCGGCAGGTGTGCAGGCGGACATGCTGGACCTCAGCCGGTTGACGTCGGAATACCAATACCTTATCCATCCCTGCAAAGGCTGCGTATCCACGGCGATGCCGCTCTGCCATTGGCCCTGTAGCTGTTATCCCAACCATTCGCTCGCGCAGGACAACGATGCGATGAACGACATCTACGAGCAGTGGGTATCGGCGCACGGCGTGATCCTGCTGGCGCCCACGTATTGGTATCAGTCGCCCAGCGTGCTGAAGCTGATGATCGACCGGCTGGTCTGCGCGGATGGGGGCAACCCCGATCCGACGACGACCTCGGGCAAGGACGCGATGAAGGCCAAGCAGATCGAGATGGACGGGTGGCCGTTTCCGAAGCACCTGGCGGGCCGCGCTTATGGCGTCATGGTCCATGGCGACGTGGCGGGGATCGAGGGGCAGCGGCGCGCGCTGTGCGATTGGCTGGAATGGATGGGGCTGGTGGATGCGGGGGCGTCGTCGAAGCTGGATCGCTACATTGGCTACTACAAGCCTTATGCCACGAGTCACGCGGATCTGGATGAGGACACGGCGGTGCAGGAAGAGGTGCGCAATGTGGCGAAGGCGATGGTCATGTGCCTGCCGCGCCTGCGGGCGGGGGAGTGGCCCGCCGTGGAGCAGGGGTTGCCGTCGCCGCGGCCGAAATAGCCGAACGATCAATTCCCCGTTGTCGGCAGCAACTGCATCCCCGTGCGGCGCGCAAACTCTTCATAGCTGATCGGCGCGCCTGCCTTTGTGCTCGCGCTGTTCGCCTGCCAATGCACCCACGAGCGCCCCGTGGATGCATCAAACACGACCTTGAACAGGTGGCTGGGCACGGCAACGCCGGACCCGATCTCCTTGGGCTTGTCGCCATAAAACGGCCCGGTGAACACATACACGTCGCCCGACGCGCGCATCACGTATTTGCGCGTGTCCTGCTCGATCTGGCTCCACGGGCCGCCGTTGTGGCGCTGGTCCTGCGGCACCATGTTGGCCAGTGAAAAGCTTTGCGCCATGGCCTCATGGGTGGACATGTCACCCGCGGGCGCCATGTGGCCGCGCGAATAGCCCGAACCCTTGTAGTCCGCCAGTTCGGCGCGTTCGGCGCGAGGCACGCGCGCCTCGGCGTAGAACTTGTCGGCCCGCTCCATGCCCTGTGCCTGCGTCAGGATCTTGCGGTTCAGGCGCTCGGCCACGAATACGGGCGTCTTGGTCTGGCCGTTGTGCAGGATGGCGAAGTTTGAAAAGCACAACTCGCGCAACGCCTGGCTGGCGGGCACGACGGGCGGGCGTTGCTGCGGGAAGAATTGCGGGCAGTCGGAAAAGCGCGTGTGCGCCATGCCGCCGGCGGGCGCGGCTGCGGGCGCAAACTTTTCCTGGGTTGGCCAGCCGACGCGCGCAAGAATGTCGTCGACGGAGAAGTGCGCGCGCCACTGGGGGTTCAGCGCATAGGTGGCTGCGCCGAACGCGGCCAGCGACGTCAGCGTGAACGTACGCAGGAATCGGTAGATGCGGCCGGGGCTGGCGGCCCGGCTTTTGCTGGCCGGGGCTTTCTTTCTGGGTGCTGATTTCTTCGCGCGGGTCATGCTGCCTGTTTGTTGCGGGCCGGCGCCACTTCGCGCTCGGCAACTGGCGGCATTGTAGATGACCGCAACATGACAGGCGCTGGGCCGGTAACGCCGGCGCTGTCCACCGCCCGAGCGGCGGCGGGCAGAGTATTCTTATGCTCGTTCGAAATTCAAAAACACGACAGCCGCACCTGCCGGCTGACAGGACTGGGGAAGTTCAATGAGATCGTCCGTGCTTTTCGTGGCCGCCCTTGTGACGGGCTGCGCTGCTCCCGCGCCGGGAGACATGATCACGCAGTCGAAGGTGCAAGCCATCAAGATCAACGTCACGACGTTTGATGAAATGGTCCGCGACTTTGGCCCGCCCCGCACGCAGGACATCAACAAGCAGGGTCTGCGGACGGCGTCGTGGTTCTATTTCAACAACAGCGAGTTCGGCGCCATGCAGGATCAGCGCACCCTGACGGTGACCTACAACAAGGACGGCACGGTCAAGGAATACCTGAACGCGTCCGCGGGCGAAAGGGACGGCGCGCAAAAGGCGCGATAGCGCGTTCGTCGCGAAGGCGCGCGGCTCCGGTCACGATACTTGGCGATTGGCAGCGCACCATCTCGGAAAGCGGCACGCGGCACGAACACTGAATCACTGCTGCGGCGCCGCCTTCAACGCATTCGCCCGAATCTGCTCCGATCGCTGACGCTGTTCGTTCCGAATCGGGATGCAGTCCACCACCAGCACCTCTTCGCCGGTCCGCAGGTCGATGACCTTGGTGGCGCGGTACAGGTTGCTGGGCGGGCCGCGGTCCAGGCAGGCGCGCTTGGCGCCGGAGCTTGCCCGGAACAGCTCGGGCACACCTTCGTAATGCGGGTTCGGCACGCTCCATTTGCCGCTCATGTCCTGGGTCCGCACCACATACTGGCCAAAGGCCGGACCGCTGCACAGCAGGATGGCCAACGCGCAGGCGGCGCCAATGGCGGTTCTCATGGCGGACGATCCTTTAAGGACGACGGGTAGGGCAGCGTAGCAGCGCGCCGCCGCCTTCGCCGTCCGCCATATGGATGAGGATTACCTCACCAGCTGTACGCCGATCACGATCATCAGGATGCCGACGCACGCATCCAGCACACGCCACGCGGCGGCATTGGCGAAGACGGGCCGAAGCAGGCGCGCGCCGTATCCCAACGCGAAGAAAAAGCAGAACGACGCGCAGATTGCCCCCGCAGCAAAGGCCAGCTTGCGGCCTTCGTACTGGCTGGATATGGAGCCCAGCAGGACCACGGTGTCCAGATAGACATGCGGGTTCAACCACGTGAGTGCAAGGCACGTCGCCAGCGCGGCGTATGGGCTATTCGCCTGACGGGACGAGGGCGACAAATGGGCGTGCTGCGTGCGAAACGCCGAATGCAGGCTGCGCGCCGCGTAAACAAAGAGAAATAGGGCGCCGCCATAACGCATGGCCGGTTCCAGCCAGGGCAGCAGGCCGACCGCGATGCCAAAGCCCGCCACGCCCGCCGCGATCAAGATGGCGTCGGACAGCGCGCAGGTCAGGCAGATCACGAAGACGTGTTCCTTGCGCAAGCCCTGTCGCAGCACAAAGGCGTTCTGCGCGCCGATTGCGACGATGAGGCTGAGGCCAAGGAGAAATCCGGGGATGAAAGCGGTGGTCATGCTGCAACGTCTGGCAAGGCACAAGGGGCGCTCAGACTAGCGCTAGCCGCGTGATTAGAAAAACTAAATATCCTAATCTTTGATTAGTACAGCTAATTGAACGAGCCTGCCCGCATCTCGTCCATGCGCTTCCCGAAGCCTCGCTCGTGCCAACGCCAGTTCACGACGCACTGCTCGCGCCCGCCGCCACCAGATGATCCAGCAGCAACGCTGCGGCCGCAGGCAGCGCCGATGCGTTGCGCATGCAGATCGCGAAGCGCCGCCGGCTCCAGGCGTCCTTCAGCGGCAGCACCCGCAGCCCGTGCGCCAATGCATAGGGCGTGGCGACTTCGATGGGCGCCACGCTGATGGCCAATCCCGCCAGCACGACGCGAAAGGCCGAATCGAAGTTGCTGACCGTGACGCGGTGCCGCAGCGCCTTGCCGCTGTCGTTGGCGGCCGTTTGCAGCATGCGCAGGACGGCGCCGGCGGCGGGCATGCTCACATGCTCGTATTCCAATGCGTCTTCAAAGAAGACGGCTTCGCGGTCGGCGAGCGGATGGCCCGGCGCGGTGACGATCGCCAGGCGGTCGCCCCGGTACGGACGCCGTTCCAGTCCATGAAAGTCCGCTGCATCCCAGCAGATGCCCAGGCTGGCGATGCCTTCCCGGACGCCGCGCACGACCTCCTGGCTGACGCGTTCCTCCATGTCGACCCGAATGTTGCGGTGGGGCGCGGCCTGAAGGAAGGCCGCGATGTCCTCGGCCAGGGATTCGGCGAGGACCGATGCGGTGGCCAGGATCCGCACCTGTCCCTTTACGCCGCTGGCGTAGGCGGACATGTCGCGTTCGATGCGCTCGGAGCTGGCGAGGATGGCGCGCGCGTGCTCCAGCAGCGTTTCGCCGGCTTCGGTGGGCTCGACCCCCCGGCGCTTGCGCGTGAGCAGTTTGGCGCCTACGGTGTCCTCAAGCTGCGCGAGCCGCTTGCTGATGGCCGACCCCACGATGTTGGCGCGCTGGCCGGCGCGGGCAATGTTGCCGGTCTCGCAGACGGAGATGAAGAGACGCAGGGTGGTGATGTCGAGGTCGCGCATGGCGGTCGCCCAGGTTGATATTCCGAAACGGAATTTTAAGCGTTCCAAAATACTGCTTGTGGGCGGATTGAGAATATCTAAACTGGGGTTTCTCTTCTCATCGCCGAATTGCCATGCCCCTCCAAGAACCCTCCTGTCGCCCGTCGGCCGTCACGATCCGTGAAGTGGGGCTACGCGATGGCCTGCAGAGCCTGTCCGTCGTGATGCCTACGCAGACCAAACTCGACTGGATCGACGCGGCCTACGCGGCGGGCCAGCGCGAGATCGAAGTGGGCTCCTTTGTGCCCGCCCGCCTGCTGCCGCAATTGGCGGACACGGCGGAACTGATCGCCCATGCCACGCGGCTTTCCGGCCTGTCGGTGTCCGTGCTGGTGCCCAACCTGAAGGGCGCCGAACTGGCGCTGGCCAGCGGTGCTCACCTGATGCTGGTGCCGCTCTCGGCCAGCCACGCGCACAGCCTGGCGAACCTGCGCAAGACCCCCGAGGAGGTGGTGACGATGGTCGGCCAGATGCGCGCGGCGCGCGACGCGGCGGGCTCGTCCATGCTGATCGAGGGCGGCGTCGGAACGGCTTTTGGCTGCACCTTGCAGGGTGAAGTGCGCCAGGACGAAGTGCTGCGGCTCATGCAGGCGCTGCTGGATGCCGGCGCCGACCGCGTCAGTCTGGCCGATACGGTGGGATATGCCGATCCGGCGTCGGTGGGGCGATTGTTCGAAGCCGCGCGCCGCATCGCGGGCGATCGTTTGTGCTGCGCCCACTTTCACGACACACGCGGGCTGGGGCTGGCGAATGTGCTGGCCGCGCTGGACACCGGGGTGGCGCGGTTTGACGCCTGCCTGGCGGGCATCGGCGGCTGTCCGCACGCGCCGGGCGCCAGCGGCAACGTCAGCACGGAGGATCTGGTGTTCATGCTGCAAAGCATGGGCATCGAGACCGGCATCGACTTGCCCCGCCTGCTGGACTTGCGCGAAGCCGCCGCTGGCTGGCTGCCCGACCAGCCGCTGCACGGCGCGCTGTGGCGCGCCGGCCTGCCCAAGACCTATCCTGCACGCAGCGGCCAGCCGGCCTGAGCGTGCGCATTACGCATCAACATCGAGCCTTTCCATGCAAAACGCCGCCACTCCCCCGTCCTCCCGTCCCTTGCCCCTTGCCGGCCTGCGCGTCGTGGAGTTCACCCACATGGTCATGGGGCCCACCTGTGGGATGGTGCTGGCCGATCTGGGCGCCGAAGTCATCAAGGTCGAACCCGTGCGAGGCGACCGCACGCGTCATCTGCTGGGCGTGGGCGCGGGATTCTTTCCGATGTTCAACCGGAACAAGAAGAGCATCGCGCTGGACATCCAGAGTCCGGCGGGCGCCGAGGTGGCGCGCAAGCTGGCCGCCAGCGCCGACGTGGTGGCGGAAAACTTCCGGCCCGGCACGATGGCAAAATTCGGCCTGGACTACACCTCGCTGTCCAAAGAGAATCCGCGCCTCATCTACGTCAGCCACAAGGGGTTTCTGCCGGGCCCTTATGCGATGCGCACGGCCCTGGACGAGGTCGTGCAGATGATGGGCGGGCTGGCCTACATGACCGGACGGCCGGGCGATCCGGTGCGCGCCGGCACCAGTGTGAACGACATCATGGGCGGCATGTTTGGCGCCATCGGCGCGATGGCGGCACTGATCCAGCGCGGCATCACCGGGCGCGGCCAGGAGGTGCAGTCGGCGCTGTTCGAGAACAACGTGTTTCTCGTGGGCCAGCACATGCTGCAGTACGCGATCACGGGCCAGCCGTCCGCGCCGATGCCCGAGCGGGTATCGGCCTGGGCGCTCTATGACGTCTTCACGGTCAAGGACGGCGAGCAGATCTTCCTGGCGGCGGTGAGCGACGCGCAGTGGGTGACGTTCTGCGATGCCTTCGGATTCGACGATCTGAAAAACGACCCGGCGATGGCCACGAACAATGACCGGGTGCTGCTGCGGCCCACGCTGCTGGCGGATCTGCGCAAGCGGCTGGTGCATTACCGCGCGGCGGAGCTCGCAGCCGTGTTCGAACGCATCGGCCTGCCGTTCGCCCCCATCGTCAAGCCGGAGGAGCTGTACGACGATCCGCACCTGCGCGCCACCGGTGGGCTGGCCGACATCCGTTTACCTGACGGCGAGCGGGCCGGCCAGACCGCGGGCGCCGCCCTGTTTCCGCTGATGATGGACGGGCATCGCCTTGGCGTGCGGCGCGATCCGCCTGTGCTGGGCGCGGACACCGACGCGCTCCTGCAAGGGTTGGGGTACGACGCCGGACAGATCGAAGCGTTGCGCGCGCAGGGCGCCGCAGCGTGAGGTGGTGGCGCGCGCGTCAGGTTTGCAGCATGCCGCGCCGCGCCTGAGCAGTTGATAAAGCCGTTGCAGTAAACGGCCGCGCAAGTCGGCCGATACAAAAACCATCAGGAGACAGACATGGGCAATCAACGTGCGGGCGGGCGCTGGAGCCGCCGCCAGGTGCTGGGCGCGCTGGGCGCCGCCGTGCTGGGTGTGCCCGGCGTGACGTGGGCGCAGTCGGACCGGCCGGTGAAATTCATCCTGCCTGTGGGCGTGGGATCCGGGGTGGACACGATCACCCGGGCGGCGGGACCTGCCTTGTCCACCGCGTTGGGCCATACCGTCGTGGTCGAAAACCAGCCTGGCGCGGGCGGCATCGTGGGCACCTCGGCACTGGTGCGGTCGGCGCCTGACGGCTACACGCTCAGCATGGTGTCGAACAACCATGTGATCTTCCCGAGCGTCTACAAGAGCCTGCCCTTCGACCCGCTGGCCGACATCACGCCGATCAGCATGGTGGGCATGACGCCGTTCCTGGTGGTCGCCAATCCGCAGAAGATTGCCGCGAACGACATCAAGGGGCTGACTGCGCTCTTGAAAAGTCAGCCTGGCCGCTACAACTACGCGTCGTCGGGCAATGGCACGATCCTGCACCTGGCCGCGGAAATGTATGTGCAGCAGGCGGAGGTGAAGGCGCGGCATATCCCGTATAAGGGCGTGGGACCGATGATGGCCGATCTGATCGGCGGGCAGGTCGACTTCGGCGTGCTGTCGCTGCCGTCCGTCCTGCCGCAGATCAAGAGTGGCGCGCTCAAGGCGCTGGGCGCCTGTGGCGCAGAGCGCATGGCGGCGCTGCCCGACCTGCCGACGCTGCGCGAGCAGGGTCTGGCGGACTACGAAATCGGCGGGTGGTTCGCGGCGGTCGGACCGGCGAAGCTGCCGCAGGCGGACGTGCGCCGCATCTTTGACGCGTTGGGCCGCGCCTTCAATTCGCCGGAGGTGAAGCAGGCGATGGCGACCCAGAACAACCGTATCGTCCTGATGCCGCCGGAGCAGACGGTGGCGTACTTCCGTTCGGAAATGACGAAGTACGCGTCCGTCGTCAAAGGCGCGGGCCTGGAACTGATGTAGCCCGCGACCAGCGGCAGGTCAGCTGCCGTTGCTCTTGCCGTGGCCGTTTGGGTCGGCCGCGCGCAGCAGGCCGTACAGCTTGTCTTTCAGGTGCAGTTTTTCTTTTTTAAGCACCTCGATCGCGGCGCCCGAGGACGGCTTGATGCCGTCCTCCATGTTCTGGATTTCCTGATCCAGATCGTTATGCCGCTGGAACAGCGCCGAAAAGTGAGCGTTTTCGGACTTGAGTTGGGTAATCAGCTCGCGGTATTCAGGGAACATAAAGGCCTCTTGAGGAACCGGTTGACGGGACCGACGATGCGCCTGGCTCGACGCGATCATCAGCGTCAAAGCCCATGACACGCCAACGCCATCGCCTTGTCAACCTTGCGGACCAAACCGCCGCTGGCTGCCGTTGACCCTGCGCAAGGCGGGCAAGAAATGAGCCATTCTGTCGTGCGCGTTCACGTTTCTTTACAGAATGGTCTGTCCCCGGCGATACACTCGCTTCCCCTTGGACTGTCCCAGATCCCCAATGAACAAGCGCGCACCGGTCTATCGCAGAGTGATGGATCTTTTCAAGCAGGACGGCCGGATCCATCCCGGCACGGGAATGATGAGCGGCGTGATTGCGCTGTTTCTGGCCATTCTGTCAGTGCTGGGTGTGCTGGCGTTTCACTTTCCCGCTTACCTGACCACGCCCGAGCTGCGCAGCTTCTACTCGGTGGAAGCGATGCGCACGCTGCTGTTCGGCGCGCTGCTGGTGTCGGGCTCGATTGCGCTGGCCAACACCGTGCTGGGACGGCAGCGCTGGCTCAACATTGCGGCGTTCGTGCTGGTGTGCTGCGCGGTCGCTGCAGGCGGCAGCCAAGTGGCCGTTAGCGCCACCAATACTGGCGGCCATCCGTATCTTGGGCTTGATTGGTTCATTCTGGACTTGCTGGCGTCAAGCACCGTCTTCATCATTTTCGAGAAGCTGACGCCGCTGTACCCGGGCCAGCCGGTGTTTCGCGGCGAATGGCAGGTGGACATGAAGCACTTCCTGTTCAATCACCTGTCGGTGGGCGCGGTGCTGCTCTGCATCAACTTCTTCATTCACCGCCTGTTTTCATGGGCGGCGTACGAGCCGCTGCAACAGGCCATCCAGTCGATGCCGTATCTGCTGGAGCTGTTCGTGGCGGTGCTGGTGGCGGACCTGGCGCAATACGCCGCGCACCGCATTTATCACGAGGTGCCGTTCATGTGGCGCTTCCATGCCGTGCACCACAGCACGCGCACGCTGGATTGGCTGGCCGGCTCGCGCCTGCACATCGTTGAACTGCTGATCACGCGCGTGGCCGTGCTGGGCGTGCTGTTCGTCCTGGGCTTTTCGAAGGCCGTGCTCGATGCCTACATCATCATCGTGGGATTCCAGGCGGTGCTGATCCATTCCAACGTGAAGCTGCCGTGGGGCTGGCTGCGCTACATCATCGTGACGCCGGACTTCCATCACTGGCATCACTCGTCCGATACCGAGGCGATCGACAAGAACTACGCCGCGCACTTTTCATTTATCGACTATCTGTTCGGCACCGCGGTGCGCGGGGCGGGAAACCGGCTGCCGCAGAACTACGGGATCCTGGACAACGACATGCCAGGAACATTCCTGGCGCAGCAGGCGTATCCCTTCGCCCGCAAGCAGAAGTGACAAAGGCCCAGGCAAATGCCTGGGCCTTTTTTCATCGCTGTCTCAGCGTGGTCTGGCCGGCAAGCCGGCCGCGCAACCTTACTTGGCCGCCTTGAAGGCCGAGTACGAGGCCATCAGATTGCGGTAGTCGGGGATGTGGTTGGCGAACAGGGTGCCCAGGCCTTCCACGTCGTTGCGCCAGTCGCGGTGCAGTTCGCAAGCCACGCCGAACCACGACATCAGTTGCGCGCCGGCCTGTTCCATGCGGCGCCATGCGGCGTCACGCGTCACTTCGTTGAAGGTGCCCGAGGCATCGGTCACCACGAACACGTCAAAACCTTCTTCGATGGCCGACAGCACGGGGAAGGCGACGCAGACTTCGGTGACGACGCCGGCGATGATCAGTTGCTTCTTGCCGGTGGCCTTGACGGCCTTGACGAAGTCTTCGTTGTCCCAGGCGTTGATGTTGCCGGGGCGGGCGATGTAGGGGGCGTCGGGGAATTTGTCCTTCAGTTCCTGGACCAGCGGGCCGTTGGGGCCGTCTTCGAAACTGGTGGTCAGGATGGTCGGGAGCTTGAAGTATTCGGCCAGGTCGGCCAGGGCCAGCACATTGTTCTTGAATTGGTCGGGCTGGAAGTCGCGCACCAGGGACAGGAGGCCGGCTTGGTGATCCACCAGCAGAACGGCGGCTTGGGACTTGTCGAGCTTCACGTAGGGGCGGGTCATGGCTGATTCCTTGGTCAATTCAGGTTTTGCGCGGTGTTGCGCGGTGGTTTGGGCAACGCTGAGTGCGTAGGAAGGATATTAATTTCAGGACGACCGCGCCGGTAGACGGGAATTTCGACTCTCAGCGTTCTATTTATCGGACAATGTATGGACGGGTTGTAGGGTGGGGATGCCGTGGCGCGTCTGCGTTGCGGCTTCGCAGCGCGCGTTTTCACGATACGCGTCTCCCATGAAATCCAACAGCTCACGGACGGCAGGCAGAAGGCCACGCCGCGACGGAAACACGGCATGGACACTGCCGGGCTCGGGTTGCCAGGGCGCGCCCACGGGCACAAGGGTGCCCGCATCAAGTTCCTCGCGAATCATCAGGAGGGGCAGGGCGACGACGCCCACGCCCCGCAGTGCGGCCTGCTTCAGCGCCAGCATGTCGTCCGTGACGAGGCGGGGCATGAAAGGCACCGCCAGGCGCGCGTTCTCCGGTCCCATCAGGCGCCATTGGCATTCCCGCTGCTCGGTCCCGAGCGCCATCGTCGGCTGCCGGCTGATGCGCTGCAGGTCGCCGGGATCGGGCAGTGTGCGCGCCAGGGCGGGGCTGGCGACCAGGCTCTGGCAGCTCAAGCCCAGGTTTTTCATGACCAGGTCGCTGCTTTCGATGGGGCCGAAGCGCACCCGTACCGCCAGGTCGAAGCCTTCTCGCAGCACGTCCACCGGCCGGCTGAAGCTCTTCAGGTAGATGTTCACCTTGGGGCACTTTTCCATGAAACGCGCCACCACGTCACCGAGGAAGTAGTAGATGAGCGCAGGCGGCGCGGCGATGCGGATGGTGCCTTGCGGTTCGGCGTGCGTGCGGTCGATGACATCCTGCGCCGCTTCGGCGCCCGCCAGCATCGCCAGGCACTGGTCGTAGTATTCCTGGCCCAGTTCCGTCACCGCGAAGGTACGGGTGGAGCGCTGGATCAGGCGCACGCCAAGGCGTTCCTCCAGCAGCGCGATGCGGCGGCTGAGGCGCGACTTCGGGATATCCAGCGCCCGCCCGGCTGGCGCGAAACCGCCATGTTTGACGACCTCCACGAAGTAATAAAGGTCATTCAGGTCGTGCATGCAAATTCCTCGTGGGTTGTCGGTGGGCCGGTCGAGCATATTACGGCGCGCGGCGCCGATTCCCTATAAAGTCGCCATTACCCACAGGAAGTAGGGAGGAGACGCCATGTCCATCGATCCGCTCGCGCTTGCGCGGGAAATGAAGGCGGCGCAGGACCATGCCACGCCGATTGCGCCCCTGACGGCAAGGCACGCCGGCTTTGGCCTGGCGCAGGCCTACGATGTGGCGGCCAAAGTCCACGAGATGCGCGTGGCGCAAGGCGCGCAGCAAGTCGGCCGCAAGATCGGTTTCACCAATCCGGCGATGTGGGCGGCGTTGGGCGTGGACTTTCCGGTCTGGGGGCGCGTCTACGCGCACACCCTGGTGCAGGCCGACGGCGGCGAGGTCCGCTGCCAGCTCGCTGCGTACGCAGAGCCGCGCATCGAACCCGAGATCGTGCTGCACTTTCATACCGCACCGCCGCAAACGCGCGACCTGACGCAGATTCTGGCCTGCGTGGACTGGATCGCACATGGGTTCGAACTGGTCCAATCGCATTTCCCCGCCTGGCAGTTCCAGGCGGCCGATACGGTGGCGGACAACGCGCTGCACGCCGCGCTTTTCATTGGGGCGCGCGCCGAACCCGCTGAACTCGGGCCCGACTTGCTCGACCGGTTGCAGCGTTTCCAGGTGGCGTTGTCCTGCAATGGCCAGCTGCGCGAGACCGGCAGCGGCGCGAACGTGCTGGGGAACCCGGTGGCCGCGCTGGCGCATCTGATTGATGTGGTCGCGGACCGAGCGGCAACCGACGCAATCCAGGCCGGGGAACTGGTCACGACCGGCACGCTGACGCGCGCCTACCCCGTTCACGCCGGCGAGACCTGGAGCACCGAGCTCGACGGGCTTAGCCTGCCAGGCATGCGGATCGTCTTCGAGGCGTAGAACAATCCGCCGAGGCGGGCGGATGGCTGAGTCTTCAGGCGGCCAGCGCCGTTTCGTCCTTCCAGCGCTGCTTGTCGCGCAGCGGCGGCGCGCCGAACAGACGGCTGTACTCGCGGCTGAACTGCGATGAGCTCTCGTAGCCCACGGCATGCGCGGCCAGCGCCACGCCGGCATCGTCCGTCAGCATCAGCCGCCGCGCCTCTTGCAGCCGCAGGTGCTTCTGGTATTGCAGCGGGCTCATGGCGGTAGCCTGCTTGAAGTGGTGGTGCAGCGACGACACGCTCATGTGGACGTCGCGCGCGATTTCTTCGACTCGCAGCGGCTGCGCGAAGTTGTCGCGCAGGATGCGGATCGCCTTGGCCACGCGGTTGAGCTGGCTGTCCTGCAGCACCGTCTGGCGCAGTACGACGCCCTGGCCGTTCATCAGCAGGCGGTACAACAGTTCGCGCTTGATCATCGGCGCCAGGATCGGAATGTCCCGCGGCGTGTCCAGCAGCCGCAGCAGCCGCAGCACCACGTCCAGCAGGGTGCTGCCCAGCGGATTGATGCAAAGCGCGCGCGAGGCTTCGGCGGGCACCAGCGGCGGCAGGTTTTCGTCGCTGATCAGCGCGGTGATCTCCTCGGGGTTCAAATCCAGCCGCAAGCCCAGATAGGGCAGCGTCGGGCTGGCGACCGACACCTTGGCCACCACGGGCAGATCCACCGACGAGATCAGGAAATGGAAGGGATCGTATTCGTAGGTCTCGTCGCCGATGAACAGGCGCTTCGATCCCTGCGCAATGACCGCCAGCGCCGCCTTCTGCAGGCCCGGTTTGGCGCCCGACGGCTGCGACAGCCGGTGCAGGTACAGGCCCTCGATCGGCGTATCCAGCGCCCCTTCCAGGGTGCCGGTCATGCGCTCGAGCGTACAGAGCAGCTCGGACCGCCCCAGTTCGCAGGCGGCGTCCTGGGCGGCGCTGGCGGACGCAAGGGATCGGGCAGAATTCAGAGACATCGAGGGGCTCCCGGGGCGCGCCGCCCGTAAACCAGATGGGCGATGGCGGCAGAGGATTGGGTGTCCGCCAGTGTATTGCCATCTTGCGCGGTTCGCGGTGGCCGGTACAGGGGAATGGAGGATTAGGCAGGAATCCCGGAGAAAACGACGGGTCGCGCCGCATCGGCCGCCTCGCCGGAGAATCAGGCAAAAAAAGGGCAGGATCAAGCAGCGTGCGCGCAGCTCGCCGGACGCATACTGTCCGCACCCCGGCAGGCTGCCGCAGCGGTCCCACTCCGGGATCCGGCGCGCCGGCCAGCCCCTGAAGGAGCACACATGCGATACAAGAAATTCGGCAGCACGGGCCTGTTCGTTTCGGAGCTTTGCCTGGGCACCATGACCTTCGGCGGCGAAGGCGAACTCTGGAGCAAGATCGGCAGCCTGCAACAGGAAGACGCCAACCGGCTGGTCGGCCGCGCGCTGGACGCGGGCGTCAATTTCATCGACACGGCGGATGTGTACTCCGAAGGCCGTTCGGAGATCATCACCGGCCAGGCCTTGCGCGACCTGAAGGTCCCGCGCGAAGACGTCGTGATCGCCACCAAGGTCTTCGGGCAGACGGGCGCGGGCGTCAATGCCCGCGGCAATTCGCGCGTGCACATCCTGGATGGCGTCAAGAAGAGCCTGTCGCGCTTGCAGCTCGACCATATCGACCTGTATCAGATCCACGGCTTCGACCCCGCCACGCCCGTCGAGGAAACCATGCGGGCGCTGGACACGCTGGTGCAGCATGGCCACGTGCGCTATATCGGCGTGTCGAACTGGGCCGCCTGGCAGATCATGAAGGCGCTTGGCATTGCGCAACGCCTGGGACTGGCGCGCTTCGAGTCGCTGCAGGCGTACTACACGATCGCCGGCCGCGATCTGGAGCGGGAACTGGTTCCCATGCTGCAGAGCGAGGGCGTCGGGCTGATGGTGTGGAGCCCGCTGGCCGGCGGCCTGCTCAGCGGCAAGTACAGCCGCGATGGCGAGGCCGAGGCCGGTAGCCGACGCGTTGCGTTCGATTTTCCGCCCGTGGACCGGGAGCGCGCCTACGACAGCATCGACGCGCTGCGGCAAATTGCAGACGCACGCGGCGTCTCGGTCGCGCAGGTGGCGCTGGCCTGGCTGCTGCACCAGCAGGTCGTCACCAGCGTCATCATCGGCGCCAAGCGCGTGGATCAACTGGAGGACAATCTGGCCGCCACGGACATCCGGCTGACGCAGGACGAGCTGGCTGCGCTGGACAAGGTCAGCGCACTGCCGCCGGAGTACCCGGGCTGGATGCACGTGCGCCAGGGCGAATACCGGCGCCAGCAGTTGCGCGAGTCGGGTGCGGCCTGACGCGAGGCGCGATCAACGATGGACCGGCGAGCCAGCGCCGGTCCGCATCCGCTGGACGTCATGCTTTCTCGTGTGGAAGGCCAAGGGCAAACTCCGTACATCAACGGCGGTCGGCCATCTTAGGGTGGCGGTTCTTCACCCCCCGGCTAGTAAAATCGCACCGGTCTCCATCCTTGAAGTTTCAACATGAGCGAGTTTTTCACGTCCGGCGAACTGCTGGCGTTGCGTGAGCACGGCATTGCGGTGTTTGCCGACCGCCTGCTGATCGATGTGCAGCCGCCGATTTCCGACGCCCGCATTGCGGAAATCCAGGCCGTTTGCGAGGGGCCGCTTCCGCCAGCGCTGCTCGACCTGTGGCGGCTCACCGCCGGGGGCGAGCTGGCCTACGATCTGCGCGCGCAGATGGACGGCAACGAAGAGGCCCTGAGCTGGTCCGAGCTGTTCTACGACGGCAGCGACCAGTACCGCGACCTGCAAGGTTGGATCGAGCACGAGCAGGAGTGCGCCGAGGAAGCCGCCGCCGAGGACGGCGCGACGTGGAACGGAAAGCTGCGCTATCTGCCGATAGGCGGCTTCGAATACTGCGACCGCATCTACGTCGCCGTCGAACCTGGGCCGCGCGCAGGCAGCGTGGTCGCATGGAAGCAGGGCCTGCCGGGCTGGACGCATGCCTTGCAGCAGGACGGCATCGCGACCATCGCGCCGGACCTGCACGCCGCGTTTGCCGCGCTGTGCCTGGAAACCGATCCCGAGGAAGACAAGGACAGCACGGGCTTGCGCGTATTGGAGTATCTGGATGAGCGCGTGTCGGATCATGGCATGCCTCAGCCGCTGGCGGACCGCGTGGCCGCCTTCCATCGGCGGGCGTTGGTGGACTGGCGCGGCCCTCTGGAGGACGGAACGCTGGCCGCCAAGCCTGGTCTGGCCGCGCTGGCCTTGCAGCATGCGTTGTCGCACGACGACGCGGCCCTCGTGCGGCGTCTGTCGGCGCAGGGCGTGCGCCTCGATGCGCCGCTGCGCGGCAGCGCCCAGGCGCTGGACGTGGCCTTGATGCAGCACGCGCATGCTGCGGCGCAGGCGCTGCTGGATGCGGGCGCGCCGGTCAGTCCCACCGCCATTCACCGCTTCGATCGCGAACCGCCCGCCGCACTGGTCGCCGCGCTGCTGGCGCGCGGCGCCGAAGCCGATGCGCTGGGTGTCGCGCGCTGCGTCGCGTGCGGATCCCCCGAGGCGGCGCGTCTCATTGCCCACGCCTGCGGTGACGGCATTGCCGAGGCGTACGCCCAGGTGCGCGATTCCATGGCCACCCGTTACCAGGAAGACCTCAAGCGCGTGCGCGCCGGCAAGCTGGGGCACTACCTGGGCGAGGACGGCCTGGCGGCGCGTGTCGCCAACCTGCGGGCGTTTTCGCTATGAATCGCCTGGCCGCCGGGATGATGCTGTGCGTCGTGCAGTGCAGTCCGGCGGCTTGGGCTGCAAGCAAGCCGTCGTTCGACTGCGCCAAGGCCCGGACGGCGGTCGAGAAGGCGATCTGCGCGGATGGCGGGCTGGCCGAACAGGATGCCAGCATTGCAAGACACTTCAGCAAGGCCAGAATGACTTTCGACCCGGCAACGGGCAAGGCGCTGACGGAAGATCAGCGCTGGTTTGTCAAGGTGCGGGACGAGGCCTACGCGTCACCGCCCGGCGGCGACGCGCCGCAAAAGGAACTGGCCGACCGGTTGAAGTATCGCGACGCCTTCATGACATCGCTGGTGCTCAAGCGGCGTCAGGGCTTTGAAGGTGATTGGGAAAACCTGGCGGGCGGCATTTCAATCAAACGGCAGCCGGATGGCAGCTTGGCGTTCGACGGCTCTGCGGCGCATCCCGAAAATGGCCGCTGGGTGTGCGATGTCCGCGGCGTGGGCGCGGTCAAGAACAACGCGCTGGTCGTCGAGACGGTCGATGCCGAGGGCTGGTCCCTGACGTTGTCGCGCAAGGGGTACGGCCTTGTGCTGGCCGAAATCCCGCCGGCAGGCGCCGCTGACGCGGCCGGCCGGCCGTATTGCGGTCTTAACGGCGCGCTGGGCGGCGTTTACTATCCCGTCTCAAGGCCCTGATCGGCGCGGCACCACCGCGTCTAGAATGGCATTCCGAATCGCAGTGAACACGTTCTTGTTTTGAAAGGACAGGCGTGACCATCCCGTATCTGCGCCGGCTGACCGCGGTCAGCCGCAGCCCGCAAGCCAACCGCCATCTTGCCTATCTGCTGACCTTTACCGCCGGCGCCGTCAACGCGGGCGGCTTCCTGGCGGTCCAGCAGTACACCTCCCATATGTCCGGCATCGTGTCCATGATGGCCGACCACATGGCGCTCGGCGGGGTGATCGTGGTGCTGCAAGGTCTGGCGGCGCTGTTGTCGTTCATGGCGGGGGCGGCCAGCTCTGCCTTCCTGATCAACTTCGGACGCAGATCTCGGCTGGCCAGCGAATACGCGATGCCGCTGCTGCTCGAGGCCGTGCTGCTGCTCATCTTTGGCCTGCTGGGCGCAAACCTTGAGACCTTGCGCTGGTTCTACGTACCCGGCACGGTGATGCTGCTCTGCTACATCATGGGCCTGCAGAACGCGATGATCACCAAGGTATCCCGGTCCGAAATCCGCACCACGCACGTGACGGGCATGGTGACCGACATCGGCATCGAGCTCGGCAAGCTCTTCTACTGGAACGTTGCCAAGGGCGACCCGCAGGCCATGCCGCGGGTGCTGGCCGACCGCGGCAAGCTTATCGTGCTGAGCCTGATGGTGACCTTGTTCTTCGTGGGTGGCGTGACGGGCGCGTATTCGTTTTTCAACTTCGGCTTCGGCTCCACGTGGCCGCTGGCGCTATTGCTGATGCTGCTGGCAGCGGTGCCGATCCTGGACGACATTCGCAGCTTCATGCACCGTGCGTAGCGGTCTCCTCGTTACCGCTTCGATTTGACCGCAGCGGAATGGCTCAGAAACACCTGCAGCGCCGCCAGCGTTTCATAGTGCAGGCGTTCGAAACGGGCGTCCTTGGCTGGGTCGTTAATGGCGTGACCCTTGGCGTCCAGCGAATAGGGTTCGCCCAGCAATCGGCCGATGTCGACCTGGTAGTAACTGGATACTCCATACGGACGCTTGCCGTCGATGTAGGGCATGGGCCAGAAGCGGTCCCCTTCGCGCAAAACCGCGCCCAGCGCCTGATCATCCACTTCGCGCCAGACTGCGGCGCGCAGCAGAATCAGATGCTCCTTGCGCAGATTGAACGTCCCCTTCGCATCCACGCCGCTTTCCGGAAAATCGAAGGCCTCGCGCATCTCAGCCGGCACTTCATAGCGGCCGGGTTGCAGCCTGCCGACCGATTGCACATAGCGCGGGACCAGACGGCAGACTTCAGCCAGCCGCCGGATGACCAGCGCATCGTCGGCCGTCTTCAGGGCGCTGCGTGCAGTGGCAAGCGTATCGGCGCCGCCGAGCAGCGGTTGCTCGAAATCGATGCCGGGCGCGCCGGATTCGACCGGCATCCATTGCACACGCAGCAGGCGCACCAAAGCGGCATGCTGTGGGGTGTAAGCCAGGCCGGCCTCTGGCGCCGCATATACCTGGCGAATGATGGCATCGCGGCCAGGCGATGCCAGGGCGCGCAACGGCGCGGCGATCAGGCTGCCAAGCATCAGCAGCAGGGGACGACGGTTCATGGGGTCTCCGGGCGCAACGGCCCTATTGCGGCAGGCTTGCCAATTGTGTTTCGGTGAATGCGTAGCCCGGCTGCACCCGTAGCGCGGCTTCGTAGGAATTGCGGGCGTCGGCCAGGCGGCCAAGCCGGCGCTGAAGGTTGCCCTGGTTCGTCAGAATCAGGGCGCTGGCCGGCTTGGCGCGTACCGCTTTTTCATAGGCGTCCAGCGCTTCGTCGTGGCGGTTCATTGAATCCAGTAGCGACGCCTGCAGGTTGTAGCCAATGCTCCAGTCAGGAAATCTTGCGATCAGCGCCTGCGTGGTCACCAGCGCGTTGGGCAGGTCCGCGCGTTCGGCCTGGGCACCCGCCTTGTTGATGTACGCCCACTTATTGCCGGGATCCAGCGCGATCGACTGCTCGAACAGTGCGAGGGCCGCCGCCATGTTGCCTTGCTGACCTTGCAGCTTTCCCAGGAACAGCCTGATGTCGGCGTTGGCCGGTTCCAGCCGCGCCATGTCTTCGGCGATGCGCTGCGCCTCCTGGCGATTGCCGGCCCGCAGCGCCGCGGAAACTTGCGAGTTCTGCGCCTGCAGGGCAGGGGGCCACTGCTGGATGCGCGCACGCAGCGCGTCGTTCTCCGTCCGCAGCGCCGTGAGGTAGGCGTCGTCCAACTGCGACGCGTCCTGGGCATGGGCCGGCGGGCTCGCCAGAACGCTGGCGAGTAGCAACGATGAGAAGAGACGGATGCGAAGCGCTGCAAGCATGAGAAGGTCCGCGGGACGTCATGTCGGGTCCATACGATACCGGAACCTTCACGGGCGAAGGACTGGCAGGGCGGCCGCGCCCGTCATTTCAGACCGGCACTACAATGCCCGAGCGCGCATTGCGTGCGATCAAGCGCCCCGGCAAGGGTGGCGGGTACGCTGATCCCGGTGCCGTCCGGGTGCGAAACATCACGGTGCAATTGCGACACGTACTCATAGGAGGAGCAGACAAGTCATGGACGCGGAATTCTGGCTGGAACGTTGGCGCGAAGGGCGCACGCATTTTCATCAGGCTCGGATCACGCCGCTATTGCAGAAATATTGGCCAACGCTCGACGTCGCCGCAGGCGGCAAGGTGCTGGTCCCGCTGTGCGGCAAGTCGCTGGACATGGTGTGGCTGGCCGCGCAGGGCCATCAGGTGCTGGGCGCGGAGCTGTCGCAGCTTGCGGTGGAGCAGTTCTTCACAGAAAACGAACTGCGGCCGGTCAAGCACGAATCGGCATATGGCACGCATTACGTCGCCGGCAACATCGAGATCGTCTGCGGAGACATCTTCAAGATGGACGCGCAGGTGCTGTCGCATTGCGTGGGCGTGTATGACCGCGCGGCGCTCGTCGCGCTGCCGGACGCGATGCGGGCAAACTACGTGCGCCACGTTTACGGGCAATTGTCGCCGTCGTACCGCGGCCTGCTTATTACCCTGGACTATCCCCAAGACGAGATGGCTGGCCCCCCGTTTTCCGTGGTGGACAGCGAAGTGCAGGCGATCTTCTCAAGCGTGTCGCCCGCCGTCATCATCGACCGCCGCGACATCCTCGATAAGGAACCCAAGTTTCAGTCCGCCGGCGTCAGCCGCCTGGACACGGTGGTTTACCGATTGGGCGTGCAGGCCTGACGCTCTGCGTTACCGCCGTGAAAAAGCCCGTTCAATCGAACGGGCTCTTTTTTTCGTGAGCGTTTTACGGGCTAGGTCATCAACCAGCCACCGGCCACGTCCAGCACCTGCCCGGTCACGAACCTGGCCTGATCGGACGCGAAGAACAGGCACGCGTCCGCCACTTCCTCGGGCGTGCCCAGGCGCCGCAGCGCGGTCACGGCCGCCACCGCGTCGTTGATTTCCTGCGGCACGCTTTTCAGCAGGGGCGTGCTGATCCGGCCCGGCGCCAGCGCATTCACGGTCACCTGATGCTCGCCCAGCTCGGCTGCCCAGTGCCGCGTCAACCCGATCAGCCCCGCCTTGGTGGCCGCATAATGCGCCGCCACGATATCGCAGTACGCCCGGCCGGCCACCGACGACATATTGATGACGCGGCCCTGCCGCGCCTGCACCATATGTGGCGTGGCCAGGCGCGTCATGTAGAACACGCTGTTCAGGTTTACCGCGACGACATTGTTCCACTCCGCGGGCGGCATTTCCCAGACCTTCAGCGCGCGGCCGTTTGTCTTGGGCGAGATGCCGACGTTGTTGACCAGGATGGTCGCGGCGCCCAGCTCACGCGTGATGCGGTCATAGGCGGCCTGGCACTGATCGAAATGCGCGACATCGGTGGGCACGAAGCACACGTCGTGGCCGCGTTTCTGAAGTTCCTTCTCAAAGGCCTGGCCGGCCTGCGCGTTGAAGTCGATGAGACCCACGCGGCCGCCTTCGGCCAGGAACGCGTCGACGATGGCCGACCCGATGCCGCCCACCGCGCCCGTGACGATGATGGTCTGGCCGGTAAAGCGCGCGCTCATGGCTGCACCTGCAGCATGATCTTGCCGATGTGTTTGCTGCTTTCCATCAGCGCGTGAGCGCGAGCGGCCTCGGCCAGCGGAAAGACCTTGTGGATCAAGGGCAGGCACTGTCCCTGCTCCATGAGCGGCAGCACCTTCTGCGCCAGCGCCTGTGCGATGGCGCCCTTGTCCTCGTCGGAACGCGGGCGCAGCGTGGATCCGGTGAATTGCAGCCGCTTGGTCATGATGGGCAGGGCGTCGATCTCGGCCTTGCTGCCTTCCAGGAACGCGATCTGCACCAGCCGCCCGTTCAGGGCCAGCAGCCGCAGGTTCTTGTTGATGTAGGCGCCGCCCACCATGTCCAGGATCACGTCGACGCCGGCTTTGCCCGTGCCTTCGTTCACGGCGGCCTCGAAGTCCGCGTCACGGTGTTGCACGGCATGATGTGCGCCGGCCTTCAGGCAGGCATCCGCCTTTTGCGCGTTGCCCACGGTGGTCCAGACCTCTGCACCGAATGCGCGCGCGAGCTGGATCGCCGTCAATCCGATGCCGCTCGAGCCGCCGTGGACGAGAAACCTTTCGCCCGCGGCCAGGCGTGCGCGGTCAAACACGTTGGTCCAGACGGTGAAGTAGTTTTCGGGAATGGCCGCCGCGGTCAGCAGGTCCAGCCCGCGCGGCACCGGCAGGCAATGGCGCTCGTCGGCCAGGCAATACTGGGCATACCCGCCGCCCGGCGTCAGTGCGCAGACCTGGTCGCCCACCTTCCAGTCCCGCACGTCGGGACCGGCCGCCACGATGGTGCCGGAGACTTCCAGGCCCAGATAGGGCGAGGCGCCCGCGGGCGGGGGATAGGACCCCGAGCGCTGCAGCACGTCCGGGCGGTTGACGCCCGCGTAGGCCACTTCGATCAGCACCTGGCGGCGCGTGGGCGTTTCCATGTCGCGTTCGGCGATGCGCATGCAATCGGGCGCGCCGCCCTTGCCATGGTCGATGAATGTGCAGCGTAAAGACATGAGACGTTTGTCCTTGGATTTCAGTGGCCCAGATAGGCCTTCTTGACGTGAGGGTCGCTGAGCAGCTCCGCGCCCGTGCCCGTGCGCACGATTGCGCCGTTTTCCAGCACATAGCCGCGATCCGCCAGCCGCAGCGTGCGAAACACGTTCTGCTCCACCAGCAGCACCGTCACGCCATGCGAGGTGACGTCGCGGATGATGTCGAACATCTGTTGCACCAGCAGCGGCGACAGCCCCAGCGACGGTTCGTCGAACACCAGCAGTTTCGGGTCCGCCATCATGCCGCGCGCTTGTACGACCCCATCAGCAGGTTGTCCCGCACGGTGAAGTGCGGAAAGAGCTGGCGTCCTTCGGGAATCATGGTGATCCCGGCATCCACGATGTCGTAGGGTTCGCGGTTCGTCAGGTCCTGGCCTTCGAATTCCACCTTGCCCTGCGTGGCGGCGATCACGCCGCACAGCGTCTTGAGCGTGGTCGTCTTGCCCGCCCCGTTGGCGCCGATCAGCGTGACGATCTCGCCTGCGTTAACCTCGAAATTCAGGCCGGTGAGCACCTGGCTCTTGCCATAGCCCGACGTCAGATTCGACACCTTAAGCATCCTGATACTCCTTGCCCAGATAGGCTTCGATGACGGCCGGGTTCTCAACCACGTCCTTGGGGGAGCCGCTGACCAGCACGCCCCCTTCGTTCAGGACGATGATGCGGTCGGACAGCGCCATCGTGGCCTGCATCATGTGTTCGATCAGCAGCACTGAAACACCCGAATCGCGGATGCGCCGGATCATCTGGATGGATTTCTCGATGTCCGTGGGATTCAGGCCCGCCATCACTTCATCCAGCAGCAGGATGCGCGGCTTGATCGCCAGCGCACGCGCCACTTCCAGACGCTTCATCCCGCCCACGGTGAGGCTGCGCGCCTCGGTGTTCAGGTACTTCACAAGGTCGGTCTGCTCAGCCACCTTCAGCGCGATCTGCTCGGCTTCGTCGCGGTCTGATGTGTGGATGAACGCGCCCAGCATGATGTTTTCCAGCACCGTCAGCCCCGTGAACGGCTTGGCGATCTGGAACGTGCGGCCCAGGCCCTTGTGCGCGAAGGCGTCGGGCGTCTTGCAGGTGACCCAGTTGCCTTGCTCGTCGCGCATCGTGATGTCGCCCTTGTCCGGCGACAGAAAGCCCGACAGCAGGTTGAACACCGTGGTCTTGCCGGCGCCGTTCGGCCCGATCATGCCCAGGATTTCGTGCTGGTTGAGCGTCAGCGATACGTCGTTGGTGGCGCGCAGGCCGCCGAAGCTCTTGAACAGCCCCTCCGCCTTCAAGACGGGCTGCTCCGTGCGAGTGGCGTTGCGGATGCGGATCTCGTCGGCCAGCTTACGTTTGGCGGGCGGCGTGCCCAGATAAGGCAGGCGCGCCAGCATGCGCTCGATGAAGGGGCCGAATGCGCCCGCCAGACCGCGCGGGATGGTCAGCACCACCGCGACCAGGATCAGGCCGTAGATCAGCCCGTGCATGCCATTGCCCACGCTGCTGAGCCAGCCGCGCGCCAGTTCCGCGATCGGCAGCACCAGGAAGGTGCCCGCGATCGGACCCGATACCGTGCCCAGCCCGCCGATCAGCGCAAACATCGCGACCTGGATGGACAGCTCCAGCGAAAACGCGGAACTGGGATCGACGAAGGTCAGGTAGGTGATGTGGAACGTGCCGATGATGCTGGTCAGGACGGCGGACACCACGGCGGCGATGATCTTCACACGCACGGTGTGGATGCCCACTGCCAGCGCGGCATCTTCGCGCTCGCGGATTGCGATCAGATAATGACCGATGCGCGACTTGCGGATGTACCACGAGACCCACGTCACCATCACGAACAAACCGAACGCAATGATGACGTAGTTGATCTTCTCGCGGAACACGATCCACGCCCAGCCGATGTTCAAGGGCAGGCTGATGCCGCTTGAACCGCCGGTCCAGCTTTCCTCGTGGATGACCAAGAGGCGCACCACTTCCAGGATGGCAATGGTTGCCAGCGCAAAGAAGGGCCCCCGCAGGCGCAGCGTGGGATAGCTGATCAGGATGGCAACGGCCGCGGAAATGGCCGCACCCGCGAACATGCCGATCCACGGCGAGATGCCGAAGTTCTGCGTCAGCAGGGTGGCCGTGTAGCCGCCGATGCCATAGAACACCGCGTGGCCGAGGGACAACTGGCCGGCGTAGCCGCCCACGATGTTCCAGGCGACCGACAGCGCGGAAAACACGAACAGCAAAACAAAGAGGTTGGTCCAGAAGGGCGTACCCATGACGACGGGCACGAGGAACATCGTGATCAGCAGGATGAGGCTGACGTAGGCTTTGGGGTGTCGAAAGTCGGGAAACACGTCTTGCTCCTTGTTGTTCTGGTCACTCTGTACCGACACCGAACAGACCGTTCGGCTTCAGGACAAGGATTAAGAGGAAGATCCCGAAATAGACGACCTCCTTCAGGTCGGGCGCAATATAGAAGCCCGCCAGCGTGTCGACGATGCCGATGATCATGGAGCCGGCGACGGCGCCGTACAGGCTTCCCAGGCCGCCCAGCACCACGATCACGAACGCCGTCAGCACGAAGTAGGTGCCCACCGTGGGGAACACCGGGTACTGCGGCGCCAGCAACCCCGCGGCGATGCCGACGAATGCCGTGCCCAGCCCGAAGGCGATGGCGTAGACGTTGTTGACGTTCACGCCCATCAGGGTGGCGGCATAGCGGTGCTGCGCCACGGCCCGCAGCGCGCGGCCCAGGTAGGTGCGGTGCATGAACAGGTGCAGCAGCACGGCCAGCGTCAGCCCGATGACAAACGTGACGAGTTGGCCCGTGACCATCGAGAACGGACCGACTTCGATGGCGTTGGTGCCCAGTTCGACCGGCGCGCGATAGACGTTGGCGCCAAAGATCACCAGCGCGAGGTTCAGCAGGATGGTGGACACGCCCACCGTGGCGAAGATCTGGATGTGTTGATCAGCATGAAGCAGCGGCTGGATGATGCCCTTCTGCGTCAGCGCACCCAGCGCGAACAGAATGACGGCGACCGGAATCAGACCCGCGTAGGGATGGACGCCGAACTGCGCCGCGATCAGATAGACCATGTACATGCCGATCATCAGGAACTCGCCGTGCGCAAAGTTCACGACGCGCACGACGCCGAAAATGAGCGTCAGCCCCAGGCTGATGATCGTGTATGCGCCGCCCAGCAACAGGCCGTTGATGACCAGTTGAATGAATAATTCCATTGTGCAACCTCTAAGTGCGGGAAGCGCCCCGTCCCTGTCCCGCAGCGTCCAGGGGCGGGGCGCTCAGGCCCCGGGTATGACCGGCCGCGCCGGGAGCGTGAGGCTCCGGCGCCCGGCCGCTGGCATCGCGCTCTATTTTTTGAAGATGGGCTTGCCGAGAGCGAGGTTTTCCGGGCCGATGGTGACGAGCTTGCCGTCTTGCCACTGCATCACGTAGAAGGTCGAGGCGTTGTTCTGCCCGTCTTCGCCGAAGTCGAAGCCCCAGCCGTTGGCCGTCTGGCCGGCGGGCTTCTTGTAGGCCAGCACCGCGGCGCGGATCTTGTCCTTGTCCGTGGACTTGGCGTTGCCGATGGCTTCAAAGAAAGCCTTGGCGCCCACGTAGTTGGTCAGGCTGTGGCCGGATTGCGGATCGCTCTTGTAGGTGGACTTGTAGGCTTCGAGGAACTTGTCCAGGCCCGGCGCGCCGGCCGGATTGATGGACGATTGCGGGAAGTCCAGGTCGAACACGCCGTTCATGTCGGCGCCCACGGCCTTGGCGGTGTCGGCCAGCGAATAGCCGCCGCCCGCGCCGATCACGACCTTGGGCTTGAAGGCCGCCGCGCGCGCCTGGCTGAAGAACAGGATGGCGTCGTTCTGGTAGGCCGTCTGCAACACCACGTCGGCCTTCGCGCCCTTCAGGCGCAGGATCAGCGAAGACAGGTCGACGGTCTTGGCCGAGTAGGGCAGAACCTCCACCACGTTGTAGCCAAGTTCCTGCGCGCGCTTCTTTTCGGTGGCCGCCACGTCGGTGCCATACGGGCCGTCTTCGTGGATGATGCCGATCTTGATGTCCTTCGGGTTCAGGCCCATGCCCGGCGCGATGGTGTCATGCAACGCGTTCACCACCGACACGCCGTACAGCGCGGTGTTGGGGTTGCTGCGGAACAAATACTTGTAGTTGCGCGTGGTGATCTTGTGCGCGGTGGCCCCCAGCTCGAAATAGGGCACGCCCGCCAGCTCCGTCACGGGCGAGGCCGCGTACGAAATGCCGGACGCGTAACTGCCGAACACCCCGACCACGTTGGCCGAGATCAGGCGCTTGGTCTCGGACACCGCCTGGGTCGGGTCGACAGCGTCGGCCTTGATGATTTCGATCTTCTCGCCGTTGATCCCCCCGGCGGCGTTGATCTCGTTAACGGCCAATTCCAGACCGCGATAGCTTTCCTGTCCAAGCAGCGCAAGCGCGCCGCTGAACGGGAAGAGGGCGCCCACCTTCATGTCGGCCGCTGCGGTGCCGCTTGCCAGCGCGCCGCACACACCCAGCGCCAAAACAATTTTGTTGAACTTGAACACTGTCTACGCTCCTTTGTCGGTATGGAATGCGGACTGGATACTAAGTTCCGTCCGTCTTTTGCTATATATGATATATGTGCCGGCGGGGCGAGAAACCCTCGCCTTGGATTCTAGTGGCGGTCGCTGCATGCCGAATCAGGGAATTCCCTGAAACCGCATGAATAAAGCCTTAGCGGCCGATACTAGGGAAAAATGCACACATGATTCCGCCAGGCGAACGGCGCTTTTTGGACGACGCCGCAGCCGCGTGACGGATCACAGGATAGCTGGTTTTATCATATATCGTATATGATGATCCGCACTTATAAGAAGGATCCTAGGAGACAAGCGCATGTTTGAGGAAGTGGATTTCACCGGCAAGAAAGTGCTCATCACGGCCGGCGCCGACGGGCTCGGCCTGGAAATGGCCAAGGTTTTTCACCACGCGGGCGCCACCGTGTTCGTGTGCGACGTCAACGAGGAACGGCTGGCTGCTGTGCCCACGGAACTGCCCGGTGTGCAGGTGGCGCGGGCCGACGTTTCCGACGAAGCGAGTGTGGAACAGCTCTTTGCCGCTGTCCGCCAAACGCTCGGCGGCCTGGATATCCTGATCAACAACGCTGGCGTTGCCGGACCCACGGGTTTCGTCGAAACGCTTTCCAAGGCTGATTGGGACCGCACCCTTGCTGTCAACATCACGGGCCAGTTCCTGTGCGCGCGCAAGGCCATTGCCCTGCTCAAGGAATCGAAGGCCGGCGTGATGATCAACCTGTCTTCGGCGGCAGGGCATCTCGGCTTTGCCGGCCGGTCGGTCTATTCCGCATCCAAATGGGCGGTGATCGGGTTCACCAAGTCGCTCGCGATCGAACTCGGCGGTTATGGCATTCGCGTCAATGCCATCCTGCCCGGCGCGGTCGAAGGCCCCCGGATCCGCGCGGTCATCGCTGCCAAAGCCGATACGCTGGGCCGGCCGGTCGAAGAGATCGCCGCGCAGTACGAAAATCAGGCTGTGCTCGGCCGCATGGTCACCGCGCGGGACATCGCCAACATGGTGCTGTTCAACGCCAGCGAAGCGGCGCGCAGCGTCACCGGCCAGGCGATTGTCGTGGACGGCTTTACGCAGAAGCTGTACTGATGGGCGCGGACATCACGCCGCGGCGTGCCGCCATCATCGGAACGGGGCTGATCGGGCAGGGGTGGGCCATCGTTTTTGCGCGCATGGGCTGGGAGGTGCGGCTTCATGATGTGAACGCCGCCATGCTTGCCGAGGCGCGCGCGCTCATCCTGCAGCAGCTTCGCGTGCTGGAAACGCAGGGCCTGCTCGACGACGCGGACGCCATCGTCGACCGTGTGCAGATATCGGCCAGCCTGCATGAGGCATTGCAGGGAGCCAGCTACGTCCAGGAGAATTCCCCGGAAAACGTCGAGATCAAGCGCGCGCTGTTTTCCGAACTGGACGCCCTGGCCGAACCGCACGCCATCATTGGCAGCTCCACGTCCAGCATCCCGGCCAGCCAGTTCACCGAGCATCTCGCGGGCAGGCACCGGTGCCTCGTGGCGCATCCGGTCAATCCGCCGTACCTGATCCCGGTGGTCGAGCTGTGTCCGGCGCCTTGGACCAGCCCCGAAGCGCTGTCCGGCGCGCGCGACGTGATGGCGGGCATCGGCCAGAAGCCCGTGCTGGTGCGGCGCGAAATCGAAGGCTTCATTCTGAACCGCCTGCAAGGCGCGCTGCTGCAGGAAGCCTTCCGGCTGGCAAGCCAGGGTATCGCCAGCGCCGAAGACATCGACACCACGGTCAAGGACGGCCTGGGTCTGCGCTGGTCCTTCATGGGTCCCTTTGAAACCATCGACCTGAACGCGCCGGGCGGCCTCGCGGATTACTGCCGCCGATACGGCGGGCTCTATCAGTCGATTGGCGCAAGCCAAGGCGATTGCGTGGTCTGGGAAGGCGCGCTGGTCGACGCGCTGTCGGACGAGCGGCGGGCCTTGCTGCCCGAGGAAGAACTTGCGTCGCGCCGCTTCTGGCGCGACGAAAAGCTGATGCGCCTCATGCGTCACAAACAACACGGAGACAACAATGGCTAAGCCCAAACAGAAAGTCGTCATCACTTGCGCCGTGACGGGCGCCATCCACACGCCCAGCATGTCGCCGCACCTGCCGGTCACCGCCGACGAGATCGCCGAGGCGGCCATTGGTGCGGCAAAGGCCGGCGCCGCCGTCCTGCACCTGCATGCGCGCGATCCGCAGACGGGCAAGCCTTCGCAGGATCCGGCGCTGTTCAAGCCTTTCCTTGAGCGCATCAAACGCGAGACCGACGCCATCATCAACATCACCACCGGCGGCAGTCCGCACATGACGGTGGAGGAGCGCATGCGGCCGGCCACGACGTTCCAGCCGGAGCTGGCGTCGCTGAACATGGGTTCCATGAACTTTGGCCTCTTTCCGATGCTGGACCGATTCTCGGAGTTCAAGCACGACTGGGAGCGCGAGCATCTGGAAAACAGCCGCTCGCTGATCTTCCGCAACACGTATCAGGACATTGAATCCATCCTGACGCTGGGCAACGCCAACGGCACGCGTTTCGAGTTCGAGTGCTACGACATCAGCCATCTCTACAACCTGGCCCATTTCGTGGACCGCGGCCTGGTCAAGTCTCCGCCCTTCATCCAATCGGTGTTCGGCATCCTGGGCGGCATCGGCCCGCACCCGGAAGACCTGATGCACATGAAGCGCACGGCGGACCGCCTCTTTGGCAACGACTATGAATGGTCGATCCTGGGCGCCGGCCGCAATCAGATGCCGCTGGCAACCATCGGCGCGGCCATGGGGTCCAACGTGCGGGTGGGCCTTGAAGACTCGCTGTGGATCGGACCGGGGCAACTGGCCGAATCCAATCGCGTGCAGGTGGAGCGCATCCGCGGCATTCTCGAGGCGCTGAATCTCGAGGTCGCCACGCCGGACGAAGCGCGCGCCAAGCTGGGATTGAAGGGCAAGGACAACGTCGCGTTCTGATGCCGCGGGCGGGCAGGGCGGCTGGCGGGCGTCAAACCCGCCAGCGCCTGCCGGCTGCAGAGGGTGTCAGGCGTGACGGCGCAGCGCGGCGGCCAGCGTGGTCACATCCAGCGTGCGGTCAAAGTTGGCGGCATGGCGCGCCTTCAGGCTGAGGTCCGCCGCCAGCGACAGTTCCGCATCGGACGGATCGCCGGCCGCGCCAAGTTCGCGCAGCGTGACCGGCAGACCGACCTGGGCGTACCACTGCTTCAGATCGGCCAGCATGCCGTCGTTGCGGTTCTCCAGGTCGAGCTGCACCAGTAAGCCCACCGCCACCTGCAGGCCGTGCAACGCCGTTGCGATGCCGTCGATCTTTGGCAGTCCGCGCGTCAAGGCGTGGGCAATGGACAGGCCGCCGCTTTCAAATCCAAGACCGCTCATGAGGATCATCGCTTCCACCACGCGCTCGAAGGCGGGCGTGGGCTGGCCGGTTCCGGCCACGGCCACGGCGTCCGCGCCGTCCGCCAGCAGCGTGCGCAGGCACCCGTCGGCGATGAGCTGGGCCGTCAATAGCGGCGCCGCGTCGTACATGTTCTTGCCGCCATTGCGCTGGCACTGCTCGGCTTCGAACTTCTTGGAGATCGCGTCGCCCAGTCCTGCCCGGAAAAAATGCACCGGCGCGGTCGCGACGATGGCGGTGTCGACCAGCACGATGGTGGGATTGAACAGCATGTGCTCGACGGCCAGGAGGTTGTGATGCGCATCGTAAAGCACGTAATTCTTGCTGGTGGGCGCGTCGTTGGATGCCACAGTCGGGACGGTGATCAGGTGGCAATGCGACGACTTGGCCACGGCCTTGCCGGCATCCAGCGACTTGCCCCCGCCCACCGCAATCACCATGTCGATGTTCGCGGGCGCAGCCTGCGCGCGCAATCCGTCGATGACTTCCGGTGTCAGGTCGCCTTCGACGATCAGCGGCGCAAGCGCCACGCCATGCTGGGCGCACAGCGCCTCGATTCTCGGACCCAACACGCCATGGACATAGCTGTCGATGACCAGCGCAGCGCGCGTTCCGAACAGCGCCGCGTATTGTCCCAGCGCGTCCAGGGCGCCCGACCCCTGGATGTAGCGGCTGGGCGCTCCGAAAATCTTCAGCATGGCGTCTCCCTATTTGCGTGCCCCGGGGGGGCGGTAGTCGAGTTCTTTTTCCCGTTCGACCAGCCAGTCGATCATGATCTTTCCGCCCCAGACCAGATCGGCCTGGATGGCGTTGCGTGCGGCTTCCGAATCACGCGCTTCCAGGGCCTCGATGACGGCCTCGTGTCGGTGCTCGTTTTCGGAATAGTCCAGGCCCGCGGTCTTGACGTGAAATACCTTGAGGATGGGGCCGGTGATGACCCAGAACGACTCAACGGTGTTGCGCAGGATGGGCTTGTTGCTGGCTTCCAGGATGGCGAAGTGGAACTTGCGGTTCAGGTAGCTGGCGCGCTTGGGATCGGTGGACGTGCACGAGATGAAATCCCGCTGCAGCGCGATCAGGTTGTCGAGTTGCTTGCGCGTGATGTTTTGCGCGGCCTCGGCGGCGCCCATGCCTTCAAGGTGGAAGCGGATCTGCTGGATCTCCCGCAGCTTTTCCGAGTTGACGTACGGCACGTATACCGCCGTGGCCGCCTGCATCTCCAGTCCTTGCTCGCTGATGAGCCGGAAGATGGCCTCGCGCACCGGCGTGATGGACACGCCCATTTCCTGCGCCAGCTCACCAATGATCAGGCGCTCGCCAGGTTCGTACTGCCCGTTGATCAGGGCGTTACGGATTTCGTTGTAGACCCTGACGGAAAGGTTCTCTTTTTTGACCGGTTTGAGGCTGGGCATGGCGTTTCTGGCTTGCTGTATGGAAGGTGCGGGTGAATCCAGGAGCGATTCTAGCCCGCCGTAGCAAATTCGAGCGCAATGGGTATATTATATATCATATATCCATACAACAGGAGGAGGCGCGATGCGCAAGGATCAGGAGGCCCCTACCGCAGGGGAAGTCGCGATGCTGCGGGAGAAGGCCCGCCATATCAGGTTGGAGACAATCCGCCTCATCGAAATCGCCAAGGTCGGACACTACAGTTCTGTGTTCTCGTGCGCCGAGATCTTCGCGGCGCTTTACTACGACGTGATGCGCCTGCGCCCGGGCGAGCCGCAGTGGCCGGATCGCGACCGCTTCCTCATGGGCAAGGGTCACGCTGCCGTCGGCCTGTTCCCCGTGCTGGCCGATCTGGGCTTTATCGATCATGCGCTGCTGGACGGCTACACGCGGTTGGGCAGCCCCCTGGGTGATCACCCCGACATGAGCAAGGTGCCGGGCGTCGACTTCAGCTCGGGTTCCATCGGTCACGCGCTGTCCAATGGCGTGGGCATGGCGGTGGGCGGCCGGATGAACAAGCGTGACTTCAGCGTCTTCGTCATGCTGGGCGACGGCGAAATGCAGGAAGGGCAGGTATGGGAAGCCGCGCTTTTCGCCGCGCACAACCGCTTGTCCCGCCTCATCGCCATCATCGACCGCAACGGCTATCAGCTCGACGGCAAGGTCGACGACGTCATGGGAGTGGAGTCGTTGAAGGAAAAGTGGCTGGCGTTCGGCTGGGAGGTCCACGAAGTCGATGGCCACAACCTTTCCGAACTCACCGCAGTGCTGCGCCGCCTGCGCGCCGACGATGCGCGCGCCAAGCCCGCATGCGTGATCGCCCGCACCATCAAGGGCAAGGGTGTGTCCTATATGGAAACCGAGCCGGGCTGGCACCTGGGCTACCTGGCCCCGCAAGATGCGCAAAGCGCTGTCGAAGAAATCCTCTCCCGCGAGATCTGAATGGCACAGGCACAAGTACTCTCTCCCGATTCCTGGCAGTACCGCGCTCTCAACGCGGTGAACCCGGGGCTGTCCTATCTCTCCGACGGGTTGATCGAACTGGTGAAGGCCGGCCATCCGGTCGTCGCCGGATCGGCCGACCTGCAATATTCGAACGGGTTGAACCGTTTCGCCGAGGCCTATCCCGACCGCTACGTGCAGTTCGGCATCTCTGAGCAGAACATGGTGTCGGCGGCGGCCGGGCTTGCCACGACAGGCATGATGCCGTTCGTCGCCACGTTCGCGTCGTTCCTCGGGTTGCTGTGCTGCGAACAGATCCGGATGGACGTCGCCTACACGCGCCTTCCGGTCCGCCTGATCGGCCATCACACCGGCATCAGCCTGGGTTTCTACGGCACCTCGCACCACGCCACCGAAGACATCTCCACCATGCGCGCGCTGGCTGGCCTGACCGTGGTGTCCCCCGCGGACGGCCCGCAGCTGGCGGCTGCCATCAAGGCATCCGCCAACTGGCCCGAGCCCATCTATTTCCGTATCGGCCGCGGGCGCGATCCGCAGGTCTACGAAGACAACACGCCGTTCGAATTCGGCCGCGCCATCGTCCACGAAGTCGGAAGCGACCTGACGCTGATCGCCTGCGGCATCACGGTGCACGGCGCGCTGGCCGCCGCCCGGCAGTTGCGAGAAGAGGGCCTGTCGGTGGGCGTGATCGATATGCCGACGATCAAGCCGCTGGACCGCGACGCCATCCTTACGGCCGCCGGGCAGTCGCGTCGGCTGATGACGGTCGAAGAGCACAATGTGCTGGGCGGCCTGGGTTCGGCGGTGGCCGAGGTGTTGGCCGACGCGGGCACCGGCACGCGCCTGCGCCGTCATGGCATCTATGACGAATACAGCCTCATTGCGCCGCCCACCACGCTGTACGCCCATTACAAGCTTGACGCCGAAGGTATTGCCGGCGTCGCGCGCGAATTCATCCAGCATTGATCCGGAGACATCCATGAAGGAAATCAGCGGCACCACGCGCCTGTTCGGCATCCTGGCCGACCCCATCCATCACGTGAAGACGCCGCAGCGTATGAACGAACACTTCACCAAGATCGGTTTCGATGGCGTCTGCGTGCCGTTTCACGCGCGGCCCGACAACTTGGCGGCCGTGGTCGAAGGCCTGCGCCGCCTGGAAAACCTGGGCGGCGTGATCGTCACGGTGCCGCACAAGACCGCCATCCTGGAACTGGCCGACGACGCCACGCCCGTCGCACGCAAGATCGGTGCGGCCAATGTGCTGCGGCGCGAGGCCGACGGGCGTCTCGTGGCGCACATGCTGGACGGCGAAGGGTTCGTGCGGGGCCTGCGCAGCTGCGGCGTCGCACCCGAAGGCAAGAGCGTCTATCTGGCTGGCGCGGGCGGCGCGGCCAATGCGATCGGCTTCGCGCTGGTGCAGGCCGGCGTCTCGCGTCTGACCATCGCCAACCGCACGCCTGCCAAGGCCGAGGACCTCAAGGCCCGCATCCTGTCGCTGCATCCGGACGCGCAGATCGCCGTGGGCAATGCGGACCCGTCCGGCCATGACCTGGTCGTCAATGGCACGTCGCTGGGCATGAAAGAGGGCGATCCGTTGCCGCTGGACGTCAGCCGCCTGACGCCGGACCAACTGGTCTGCGAGGTCATCATGCAGCCCAAGGACACGGCGCTGCTCGTGGCGGCGCAGGCGCGCGGCTGCAAGATTCATTACGGCGCGCCGATGCTGGCCTGCCAGATCGAACTGATGGTGGAAACGCTGGGCGTGACGTCCGCCCGCTAGGCGGCGCTGCACACATTCGGTAGACAACGATGGGCGACTACGATTTCATCATCGCGGGCGGCGGAACCGCCGGCTGCATCCTGGCGAACCGCCTCAGCGCGGACGGCAGTTATCGCGTACTGCTGCTGGAGGCCGGCCACGAGGCACGCAGCATGTGGATTCCCATTCCGGCTGGCTTTTCGAAGCTGCTGGTCGATCCGCAATACAACTGGCGCTTTGCCACCGAACCCGAGGACAACGTCCACGGCCGGGTCATCGCGGTGCCGCGCGGCAAGGGGTTGGGCGGATCCACGCTGATCAACGGCATGATCTACGTGCGCGGCCAGCCTCAGGATTACGACGGATGGGTGGCCGCGGGCGCCGCCGGCTGGGGGCGCGATGTGGCCGAGCGCATCTACCGCAAGATCGAGAACTATGCGCCCGGCGGCGAGAACCGTGGCAAGGACGGCCCGATGCACCTCGAAGAGGTTGCCGAGCGCTTTCCCGTGTCAGAGGCCTTCCTGCAGGCCGCGCGCGAAGACGGCCAGCCGTTCAATCCGGATTACAACAGCGGCGACCAGGAAGGCGTGGGCTACTACCAGGTGCTCCAGCATCGCGGCCGGCGCTGGAGCGTGGTGGACGGCTACCTGAAACCGGCGGCTGGACGGCGCAACCTCAGCGTGGAATGCGGTGCGCATGTCACGCGGCTGGTCTTCGAAGGCAAGCGCTGCGTGGGTGTGGTCTACCGCAAGAACGGGCAGGAACACACCGTGCGCGCAAGCCGCGAAACGCTAGTCTGCATGGGGGCGGTGCAATCCCCGCAATTGCTGGAGTTGTCCGGCGTGGGCAATCCGGCCTTGCTGGCCTCGCACGGCATCGGCGTGGTGCACGCGCAAGCGGCAGTGGGCGAAAACTACATCGACCACTTCGCCACGCGCATGAACTGGCGCGTCAAGAACACCGTAACCTTGAATGAAATGTCGCGCGGCTGGCGGCTGGCGCAGCAGGTGGCGCGCTATTACATGAGCCGCAAAGGCATTCTGACGCTGGGTACCGGGTTGGTGCACGGCTTCGTGAAGAGCGCGCCGGGGTTGCCCACGCCCGATGTGCAGTTCTTCTTCGTGCACGCCAGCTACGCCAACGCCGCCGAACGCATCCTGGACCGCCATCCTGGCATGACGATCGGGGTGGCGCAGTTGCGCCCCGAGTCCGTCGGGTCCATCCATATCAAGTCGCCCGATCCGCTGGTCGGGCCCGCGATCCGGCCCAACTTCCTGTCCGCGCAGGTCGACCGCGACTGCCTGGTGGGCGGCATGCAAGCGGCCCGGCGCATCGTGGGCCAGCCCGCCCTGCAACGCTACGTGCAGGCCGAGGTCAGCCCCGGCTCGCAGGTGGACAGTGATGACGCATGGCTGGACTTTGCGCGGCGCAACGGACAGACCATCTACCACCCCATCGGCACCTGCCGCATGGGTACGGACGTCGCGGCCGTGACAGACGAGCGGCTGCGCGTCAACGGGCTGACGGGCCTGCGTGTCGTGGATGCGTCGGTCATGCCGAAGATGGTTTCCGGCAACACGCAGGCCGCGGTCATGATGGTGGCTGAGCGTGGCGCCGAAATGATCCTCGAAGACGCGGCGCAGGCGTAAGACGCGTCGGTGGAACAAAGCGCGGTGGCTTCCGGTCAGCGCGCTTTTTTTCGCTTGCAGGCGCCCGGCATGCGCCTTGCTAACGTCCGGCGGCGGCTGCAGACTGCAGGTTCGGCTGCACCAACGGAAAGGAGACCGTATGACCTACGACCTTTGGTATTGGGATGGCATCCCCGGACGGGGAGAATTCGTGCGCCTGGCGCTGGAAGCGGGCGGTATTTCGTATCGGGAACGCGCCCGCGATCCGGGCGCCGACGAAAGCGCGTTGATCGATGACATGCAATCCGCCCGCAAGCACCCGCCTTTTGCGCCGCCGTATCTGGTGGCCGGAAAAATGACGCTGGGGCAGACCGCCAATATCCTGCTTTTCCTCGGCGAAAAGCATGGCCTTGCTCCCGAGTCGCTCGAAGGCCGCTTATGGGTGAATCAGTTGCAGCTCACGATTGCCGATATGGTGGCTGAAGCGCACGATACCCATCACCCCATTTCCGCCAGCGATTATTACGAAGACCAGAAGGAAGAGGCCGTCCGCCGCGCCAAGGTCTTTCGCGAAGAGCGCATTCCGAAGTTTCTCGGGTATTTCGAGCGGTTGCTGGATGGACCGCAAGCCTGGCTGGCGGGCGGCGCAAAATGGACTTACGTCGATTTGTCCCTGTATCACCTCGTCGATGGGCTTCTATTCGCGTTTCCCAAACGCATGTCCACCGTCGCCGCGCATTATCCAAATGTCTTTGCGCTGCACGAGCGGGTAACTGCCCTGCCCGAACTTCAAGCCTATTTTTCAAGCGGCCGGCGCCTGCCGTTTGGCGAAGGCATCTTCCGCCAGTATCGCGAGCTGGACGCGGCTTGAACCCGGGATTACCCGAGTGTGCGTCGTGGCGACGCTTTGAATTCTTTTTAAAAGGGACATCAAGGAATACATCGGGACGTGATAATTTCTGGGATTAAGTGGTTTCTATTCGATACATAAAAAAATACGTGTACCAGGCACGCCGGCAAACTCAAACCCTGGAGGTCACATGCTTTGGCATCCTCTTGGCCGCTTTATCCGTGGATACCGCAGTACCGATAAAAACGACCTGCTGGGACAAATAAACGCCATTCACAGATCCCAGGCGGTCATCGAATTTGATTTGAACGGCCACATTTTGATGGCCAATCAGAATTTCCTGGACACCACGGGCTATTCGCTCGATGAGATCCAGGGGCGGCATCACCGCATGTTCATCGATCCTGATGAGCGCGGGTCGCCGCAATATGCAGCCTTTTGGGAAAGGCTGGGACAGGGCGCGCATGATGCCGGGCGCTATCGGCGGATTCGCAAGGACGGCTCGGACGTCTGGTTGCAGGCGTCCTATAACCCCATCTTTGACAAGCGCGGACGCCCGGTGAAGGTGATCAAGTACGCCACCGACATCACCGACCAGCAAAACCGCCAGGCGGACTCCGAAGGCCAGCTTGCAGCCATCTCCAAGGTCCAGGCGATCATCGAGTTCGACCTGGACGGCACTATCCTCCGGGCCAACGACCTGTTTCTTGGCGCGGTGGGATATCGCGCTGACGAGGTACTGGGCCGGCACCACAGCATCTTCGTGCCACCCGAAGAAGCCCGAAGCACCGCATACAAGGATTTCTGGCGCCGGCTGCGCAATGGCGAGCACGACACCGGCCAGTACATGCGCTTGGGCAAGGGCGGCCGCCAGGTCTGGATCGAAGCCAGCTACAACCCCATCCTCGACGCGCAGGGCCGCCCATTCAAGGTCGTGAAGTTTGCCACCGACATCACCAAGCGCTTTACGGCGGCGCAAACGCTGCGCGTCGCCGTGCAGGGCCTGACTGAAAACGCCGAAAGAGCGCGGCAGGCCAACAGCCTTGCCCGTGACGCCAGCCGCATTGCTGAAACGGGCGGCGATACGATGCGCGACGTCGTGTCCACCATGGAAGCCATCACCGGCAGCTCGCGCCGCATTTCCGAGATCATCGGGGTGATGGACGGCATTGCATTCCAGACCAATATCCTTGCGCTGAATGCGGCCGTCGAGGCCGCCCGTGCGGGCGAGCACGGCAAAGGCTTCGCGGTCGTGGCGTCAGAGGTCCGCAACCTGGCGCAAAGCAGTGCGGCGGCGGCCAAGGAAATCAAGGCCCTCATCACGACGTCGGTGGCGCAGGTGGAGGGCGGCGCGGTGCAGGTCCAGTCCGCGGGCGGCACGATGGAGGGCATCGTCGCCTCGTCTCGCCGCGTGACCGAAATCATGGGTCAAGTCGTTGATGTGTCGCTGGCGCAATCGGACAAGCTTGCCGGTGTGACCGAAGACCTCACCGAAACCCACGTCGAGACCGCAAGGCGATTGCGCGCCGCCTAGTGGGCAGGGCGGCCGCCCTGCCTGCGCGGCGCCAGCACGCGAGTGCGCTATAAAGACGGCATTGCCGATCATTCGTGGCCCGCGCGGGCAGTTTCCGCCGCGGGCCGCGCCATTTGCCCCGACGTGTCCATGACTGAATCCGAAGCCCTCGCGCTTGCCACGCACCGCCACTACAAGGGCGGCCTGTACCGCTATATCGGCACCGCCCGCCATTCCGAAACCGAGGAGTCCATGGTGGTGTACGAACACCTCTGGCCTCACGCGCGCGGCCTGTGGGTGCGCCCGGCCGATCTGTTTTTCGGGCAGCTTGCCGACGGCTCGGCCCGCTTCGCGGCCCTTCACCCAGCGGAGTAAGCGCGTGACCTATTTCCATCGGCGCACGCGTGCGGCCAACACATCACCGGCACGTCCCGCGCCGCGTGCGCAAGCGGCCTTGACGCACGCGCTGCAAGCGTTGGGCGGCCCCTTCATCGTCGCCGACCTGGAAACGACCGGCCTGTCCACCTCAAGCTGCGAAATTCTTGAATTTGCGGCAGTCAGAGTCGGCGAGGGCGGTGCGGTGGTCAACGAGTACACGCAAGTCGTGCGCACCTGCGGCCGTGTCCCTTCCTTCATTTCCCGCCTTACCGGCATCACGCAGGCCGAAGTCGATCGCGACGGCATTCCGGTCGCGCAGGCCTTCTCGTCGTTCCTGAATTTTGTCGAGGATCTGCCGGTGTTCTTCCATAACGCCTCGTTCGACCGGCGCTTCCTCAGCGCGGCTGCGGACCAGACGGGGCTGCCATTCCCGAACGCCACGCACTGCACGTTGGCGCTTGCGCGCCGCGCGTGGCCCGAGTTGCCTTCGCACAAGCTCGACATTCTGGCGCGACACGTCGGCGCCTCGCAGCCGACCCACCGGGCCTTGGCCGACGTGCGGACGACGGTTGCGGTCGCGTTGGCCGCCAGCGCTCGCCTGGCCACGGCGTAGCGGGGCGCCATTCCTGTGGGGGTTCCGATGTCCGACCTGGAAGCAATCCGGCTCGCCGTGCGTCAGTTCACGGCTGAACGCGAATGGCAGCAGTTCCATTCGCCCAAGAATCTGGCGATGGCGCTGGCAGGGGAAACGGGCGAGCTGGTCTCGCTGTTCCAGTGGCTGGATGAAGACGAGTCGCGCAATCTGCCCGCCGCCCGGCTTGCGGACGCCGCGGACGAGATCGCCGATGTGCAGATGTACCTGGTCGCGTTGGCGGACCAGTTGGGCATTGATATCGCGCAGGCCGTTGCCGGCAAGATGGTGAAGAACGCCCAGAAATACCCGGCCGATGCGTTCCGGCGCAGCGCGCGCAAATACAACGAGCCGCCGGAAGAATAACGCCGGTCCGCGCAGCCGCCCGGACCGGCGCAGCGCGTTCAGATCACTTTCTGTTCGTGGTGCACTTGGGGCGGCTCAACGAAAAAGCCGCCGACAAGCTTGCGCCACTCCTGGAAATCGGCCGACTCCCGGAAATCCACCATGTGGTTTTCGACCGTCTCCCAGTCCACCACCAGTGTGTAGCGCTGCGGCTGCTCGATGCTGCGGTACAGTTCCATGCCATGGCAGCCCTTGGCGCGCAGAAACAGCGGCTTCGCCTGGGTAACACCGGCTTCGAACAGCGCTTCCTGTCCTTCGCGGACGTGGATGCTGGCAATCTCCTGAATCATGGCTTGGTCTCCGATTGAAGGTGGGTGGGCAAGGCGGGAGTAGTATGGCCGAAAACTTCGCCACAAGCCCGCTTCATGAATCACCGAGCCGTCACATTGACTCGTCTCATTTCCATTCGCCTCCTTTGGTATGTCGGCGTTGGCGTCATTGCCTTGATGTCCTTGTGCCTGCATACGCAATTCGGCGTCGCGGTGCTGCTGTCTGCCATCGCCATCTATATTCCGCTGTCGATGCTGGGCTTGCCGCTCGTTGCCTGGCTGTGTTTGTCGCGCCGCACGCGTGGCCCGGCGTCCGGATTGCCGCCCGCCTGGCCCGCATATCTCGCCGGCGTCACCGGCATTGTGCTGCTGGCAAGCTATCAGGTGCTTGCCAATCTGTACGTGGCTGAATGCGGATTTCTGCTTGTGCTGGTGGCCGTGGACCTGATGCTGGCGCGTCGCGAGACCGGCTGGCTGCTACGCCTGGCGCGTTAGATATCACGCGTGAGCCTCACGCGACCGGTCCCATCCTTTGAGCTGAAAGCCGCCCGCAAGCGAGGCTTGACGGACGCATCGCGTCATCCATACGCATGGTCGCGCGAGGCCGGCATCTCCACTTTCAGGTCTGTGTAATTCGCGAGTCCATCCTCCAGAAAGACCCGGTCGTTCGTTTAACCGATACCGACCTGCCTAGGACGGCGCAATCATTCCGTACCAATACGAAAGTCCCACGCCCTGCCCAGGCAGGGGCGCAGTTCCTGGGTAGTAACGGTCCGCGCCGGTCGGTCTCCGGCACCTGTGCATCCGTGCAGACGGATCAGGAGGAGCTCAAATGAAAAAGCTCGCAGCAGTCGCCGCGTTGTCATTGTTCGCCGCATCGGCTTACGCCACTGGCCCGGGCCAGGTCGGAGGCTCGGTGACCGGCCACGTCGGCGCCATCAACGGTACGGCTTCATCCATTTCCACCGGCAGCTCGGTGGTCGCCACCCAGGTCAACGGCTACGGCTCGTCGAGCCAGACATCGTTCGGCAGCACGGGCGGCATCGCGGAGGTCGGCGGATCGTTCAGCCGCGACGGCACGCAAGTTGTCACCAGTACGCGGCAGTACGCCAATAGCGAATCGTACGGGCATGTGTCGGGCAACGCACCGATCATGGTCGGCGACAGCATCGCCAACGGCGGCGCGACGTTTGGCAAGACGGACACGAGCGCGTCGGCGACGGGCTCGTTCCACGCGGCAAATATCGGCGCGTTCGGGTCGATACACGGCATCGGCTCAGTGGGCCATGTCGTTGGGTTCAATCGCTGACCCAATTATCCGGACGGCTTCGGCCGTCCGGGCGAGGGGACATCATGAAGAGCATAGTTTTAGCCATCTCCCTGTCGCTCGCCGCCATGTCGGCGGGGGCGCAGACCAGCACGTCCAGTTCCACGACGTCGGCATCGTCCGGGTCGACCAACGCGGGCAACAACCAGGGCATCACACTGAATTCAAGCAATAGCGGGACCAGCACGTTGCGCAGCGCGCCGCCGGTTGGCGGCCAGAGCTTCTACGGCTCGTTCTCGTCGGACAGCTGCATGGTGTCGGCGGGCGGCGGCGGTTCGGTGGTGGGCTTCGGAATGAACGTTGCGATTCCGATCGAAGACCAGAAATGCAGCCTGCGCCGCAACTTCGAGCGCACGATGCAGGCGGCGGCATCGACCAAGGACGCGGATCGCTCGCGGCGTCTGGAAACCGCGGCCATCGACATCCTGTGCCAGACCGACGATCGCACCAAGGCGGCGCTGGTGGCGCAGGGGCTCTGCACCAACCCTGCGCTGACAACAGCGGACCATCGGTTCGACAGTGGCGCCGTGGCGCAGGTCGGGCCGCAGACGCCGGTTCAGACAGCGGGCGCCGCGCCCGTGCAGCCGCAGGCGCCGATGACGCCGGTCACGCAGGGCTATCCGGTGCTGTCGGCCCGAAGCGCCGCGTTCACCGCGCCGCCGCTGCGCAACCCTCGACTGGAACGGCAGCAATTTGCCGACCTGTACTCTCCCGGCTGATGCGGCCAGCGCATGACGGCGATCAGGGCGCGGCAGGCGGCGGGACCGCGACGGGCGCAGGCGCCTGCGCCGGTTCCGGCGCCGACGCTAGCAGCATGGTCGGCGGGGACGACACTTCAAGCTTGGCCTCGTCCAGACGCTTGAGCACCGTGAACAGCAGCGCGCTGCGCACACCGTACGCTGCACGCGGCGACGACACATAGCCCCTTGCATTGAAGATCAGATGGCCTGCGTCGATACCGTCCAGGAAGACGTTGGGCGCCGGCGACTCCAGCACGTCCTCGTGATCCGCCAACGCCTGCAGCATCAGTTCGCGCACCTGCTCGGCGTCCGTCGACAGGGGCATGGGCAGCTTGATCTGCACCAGACCAAGCGGATTGGATCGCGTCACGTTGCGCACCGTTTTCGTCACGAATTCGGAATTCGGCACGATCACCGTGGAACGGTCGCCCATCTGGATCTCGGTGGCGCGCACATTGATGCGCAGGATGTCGCCTTCGACGCCGCCCAGCGACACCCAGTCGCCCACCTTCACCGGCCGCTCGGCCAGCAGGATCAGTCCCGACACGAAGTTCTGCACGACCGCCTGAAGACCGAAACCGATACCCACCGACAGCGCGCTCGCGATCCACGCGACCCGTTCCAGTCCGATCCCGGCGGCCGACAGCGACAACGCCACGGCCAGCACGAAGCCGCCGTAGCCGAACAGCGTCGCGGCGGACAACTGCATGCCCGGATCCAGTTCCGTGGTGGGCAGATAGCGGTTGGACAGCCAGCGCTTGAGCATCTTCACGCTCAGCAGCGAAAGCGCCAGTACGATCAATGCCTGCAGCACCGCGCCGGGCCGGATTTGCGCCTCGCCGATCGCCAGGCCCTTGCGAAGCTGGTCGAAGCGCTGCACCAGATCCATCGGCGCCTCGCCAAACGGCGCCAGCACCAGAATGATGGCAAGCAGCCCGATCGCCACGCGGCCCAGGCCGGACAGCAGTACCGCGGCCTGATCGCGCATGCTGGGCCCATCGCCTTCCGCGCTGTCCCGGTGCGCCGTGCCCAGCAAGGTGCTGAAACCGTCCTCGACCAGCGTCGAGGCCAGATAGGCGGAAGCCAGCACGATCAGCACCCACAGCACCTGCTTGACCAGGAAGCTGCCGAATGCCACGTAGCCCAACAGCAGGCTGGCAAGGCTGACGATCAGCACCGTCCAGATGGCGGCCAGCATCAGCGAGACCCAAAGCGGAACCGGCGTTTCGCTGTCCTGCATGACCTGACGGCGCAGGCGGCGGCTGATGGACAGCACGGCAGCGAGCATCGCCATGCTTAGCACGCCCACGATGCCGGTCAGGGTGATGGTCGTCGTCAGACTGGCGTCCAGCAGCACGGGCAATCGTTCTGCGAGCCAGATCAGGACCACCAGCACGCCCAGCGTGCCGGGAAGCCAGCGCAGGCGGTTCGCCACGATATCGCTGACCGGCGGCAGGCGCCACGAAGGACGGTTGGTCGACAGCAGCGCGTAGCCCATCCCCGACACGAATCCGCCGAAACAGACCGTGGCCACCAGATTGGTCAGGAGCGAATCGGTGCTGTCCGAAAGCTGCGATCGCCAGTCCAGGCCGGTCTGGATCAGCAGGGCAATCACGCCGGGGGTGGCGACCGACAAGGCCACCAAGGCCACGGCCAGGAACGAACGCCGCAGCCGGCCGGGCGGCACGCGCGTCGCGGTCAGCTGCAGCAGATACCGGCCAACCCAGACGCGCAGGGCAATCGCCAGACCCGCCACGACCGCCAGCAGCAGCCAACCCCATTTCGGCGTCTGCCCCACGGCGGTGGACAGGTCGTCGCGCAATGCCTCAAGCCGCCCAAGGTCGCGGGGAAACTCCTGGCGGAATTCGGTCCAGAACTGGCCAGAGAGGAAGGAGTCGCGACGTTCGCCCAAGCGCGCCTGAAACTGCTTGCGCCGCTGGGCTGAAATCTGTTCGGCCGTCTGGCCGGCATCCACCGATAGCAGCCGCGCCAGCTTGATCTGCGCGTCCAGCGCGCGGCTGTTCTTTTCCAGTTGCGCCCGCTGCGCCGCCACATCGGGCGCTTCCTTGGCTCCGTCCGGCGGTGCGCCCAGTTCGCTCAGTCGTGCGGTCACGCTGGCCAGTTGCGGTGTCAGCGCTTCAGTTGCGGCGTCCGCCTTGGACTGAATGTCCAGCGCCTCGCCGCGCTGCTTGAGCAGCACGGCGTCGTCCGTTTCGTCGGGGACCCGCTTGCGGATTTCGTCAATCTGCTTGCGCGCCGCGCCGAGCACAGCCTCGGTATCCGCAGGGGCGGCGGGCGGCGCGGCAAAGGCGGGCAGAAAGCAGAACACCAGCAGCAGCGCAGCAAGCAGCGCCGCCAGGTTGGGCGCGCGGACGAGGCGCGCGCGAAAGGGCAGAGGGTGCGTGGTCGGGATCATGTTTCTGGAGCGAGTTCCTCGCATGGAGGCGGCAGCATAACAAGCCGCCGCCTCGCCCGTTGCAACAAAAAACTCGCCTTGCGTCCCCGTATTTTCAGCGGCCGCCGCCTAGGGTCTGGCCTAGGCTTGCGGGCCGTGAAATGGGGGCCGCATCCGGGCGCCGGCACCCTGTGGCCGGCCAGCCATGGCGGCGCGCGCAACCCATGTTTACCAGCCGAACGTTTGGATTCACTTCGGCTGGCGCTCGGGCGTGCGTGCAGCCCGAATCCGGGGCTTGCCCAGCACGGCGTCGCAGACCTGCAGCCATGCGCGAGCAGCAAAGGACAGATAGCCGGACTGCAGCCAGATATGGCCGACTTCCCACTGGATGCCGGACTTCGCAAGCTTCGCGGTGCTGAGGCCCCGCGTTTTCATCCGCTGTATCAGCGGCTCGGGCAGCAGGGCCACGCCTAGTCCGGCCGACGCCATCGCCACCAGAAAATCCCAGTGCGCGCTTTGCGCGGCGATGCTGGGCTGCAATCCCGCCTCCGCAAACGCCTGCCGCAGCCGCCGGGTGATCGCGAAATCGTCGGTGGGAATCAGCAGCCGGGCTTCGCGCAACGCGCTCAGCGGCAGCGAGGTCTTTCCGGCCCACGGCGCGTCGGGCGGTCCGATCACCCATATGGGATAGCTGCCAAACGCCTGCGCGGTCAGGCCGCCATCGGGTGCAATCGGCAGGATGGTGGCGCCGACCTCCAGTTCGCCGCTGGCCACCAGGCCTTCCACCGCCTGACCCGTGCCTTCGCGCAGTGTCAGGTGGATGCCAGGATGCAATTCGCGGAACCGTTTCACCACCGGCGTGAACAGCAGATTGATCATTGGCGGGATGCCCACCTCCAGCGCCCCGCGCCCCAGTTCTGCGGTCTGGCGCAACTCTTCCGATAGTTGGCGCATGGTTTCCAGCACCTGCAGGCCGCGCTGGTACATAACCCGGCCGGTATCGGTGGGACGGGCAGTATGCCCATCGCGGATAAGAAGCAGTGTGCCGGCTTCTTCTTCCAGCTGCCGGATCATCTTGCTGACTGTGGACTGCGTGACGAACAGCGTTTTGGCCGCCTGCGTGAAGCTGGCATGTCGGACGGTTTCGACGAAATACCGCAATGCGCGCACGTCCATGGGAAAGCTGACCCTCCGCGCCGTGCGCGAGAAAAATCCAAATGATGAAAAAAACGACTGAATTGGATGATTTTAAGTCATTACGAGATTTGCTCCCGCCTTCCTATACTGCCGAAAAATCGTCCCAACGCCCGTATCCACGGCGCTTGGGACCTCGGGAAACGCCGCGTCAGACGGTGCCCGGGCGCCGCAGACCACTGTCGCTACGCCCGGCCCTAAGCCGCCAGCCTTTGAATTTGGAGACACCATGCCTTTCGACCGGATCCGCAACGCCGACCTGCACGCCAGGATCACCTCAGCCGAACAGGCCGCCTTACTGGTTCAGGACGGAATGACCGTCGGAATGAGCGGATTCACCCGGGCCGGCGACTGTAAATCGGTGCCGGCCGCGCTGGCGGCACGCGCCGAGCGCGAACCGCTGGCCATCACCTTGATCACGGGCGCGTCGCTCGGTCACGACACCGACAAGATGCTGGCGCAGGCCAATGCATTGGCACGGCGTCTGCCGTTCCAGGTCGACACGACCCTTCGCCGCAAGATCAATCAAGGCGAAATCGCCTTCATCGACCAGCACTTGTCCGAGACGGTGGAACAACTGCGGGCGGGTCATCTGGGGCCTATCAACGTGGCCATCATCGAGGCCGCCGCCATTACCGAATCCGGCGCGATCGTGCCGACGATGTCGGTGGGCAACTCCGCGTCGTTCGTTCAGCAGGCCGACAAGATCATCGTCGAGCTGAATCTGAGCGTGCCCGCCGCCATCGAAGGCCTGCACGACATCTACATTCCTGGCGACCGTCCCGCCCGTCAGCCCATCGCCCTGGTTTCGGCAGACCAGCGCATCGGCCAGACCTGCATCGAGGTCGATCCCGACCGCATTGCCGCCATCGTCATCACGCAGGAGCCCGACAGCCCCTCCAACGCGCTGCCGCCCGATGCCGAGACCAACGCGATCGCAGGACATATCAACCAATTCCTGCGCGGCGAAGTCGACGCCGGCCGCCTGACCAACGCGCTGCTGCCGTTGCAGGCAGGGATCGGCACCATCGCCAACGCGGTCCTCCACGGGTTCGAATCGTCTGACTTTGAGAACCTGGTCATGTACTCCGAAGTGCTGCAGGACAGCGCTATTGAATTGCTCGACCAGGGCAAGCTGGCATTCGCATCGGCGTCGTCCATCACCGTGTCCAAGCCCGTGTACGAGAAGATACTCGCCAACATGGAGCACTACCGCCAACGCATCGTGCTGCGTCCGCAAGAAATCAGCAACGCGCCCGAAATCGTGCGGCGCCTCGGCATCATCGCCATCAACACGGCGCTGGAGTTCGACATCTACGGCAACGTGAACTCCACGCACGTCGGCGGCACGCACATGATGAACGGCATCGGCGGCTCGGGCGATTTCGCGCGCAACGCCCATCTTGCGATCTTCGTGTCCAAGTCGATGGCCAAGAATGGCGACATCTCCAGCGTGGTGCCGATGGTGTCCCATGTCGACCACACGGAGCACGATGTTGACGTGCTGGTCACCGAATGCGGTCTCGCTGACCTGCGCGGTCTGGCGCCGCGCGAGCGCGCCCGCGCCATCATCCAGAACTGCGTGCATCCTTCGTATCGGGACGCGCTTCAAGACTACTTCGATCGCGCGTGCGCACGCGGCGGCCAAACACCGCATCTGCTCGAAGAGGCCTTCTCGTGGCACCAGCGGTTCAATGAAACCGACTCCATGCAACCTGTCGCGGTGTCGGCGCGCAAGGCGGCCTGAAGCAGGACTACAGATTGACTGCCGCCGTCGCGGCGTCCGCCTGGGCTTTCGAGCGAAGCGAACCCAGGCTGTCAAGGCAATGTCCTGCCGGGCGCTGCGTTTTGGTCAAGGTAGAGCTGCTGCCCGCCGCTTTACCTTTTTTTTCGCCTGGGCCCTAGCTTTCGTCCTCGGGCTTTGATGTCACCAGTGTCTGGCGCGACATTTCCAACTCATCGCGCAGCCATTGCTTGAACGCGTTCAGCGGCGCCCAGTCCCGCAAGCTCGGCCGATACACCAGGTGGTAGGTCTGCCCCAGTTCGTAATGCACGCGTACGGGCGACACCTGTACAAGCCGCCCGGCACAGAGTGCATCCGCCGCCAGCAGTTCGCGGCCGAGCGTGATGCCCAGCCCCTGCTCGGCAGCCTGCAGCATCATCCCCGCGTCATTGAACGACGCCACTGGCGTGACCGGCGTTGGAAACCCGGCTGCCGCGAACCAATGCTGCCAGAGCTCGCGTTCGCCAAGCAAAGGTTGGCGTGCCAGCGTTTCGGGCGAATTGTCGGGCAGGGCGGCCATCGTTTCGGGCGAAGCCAGCACGATCAGCGGCAACGGTATGTCAAATAGCGGCTCCGACTCAACACCGGCCCACGGTCCTTGCCCGATCCGCAGCGCTGCATGAAAGCCGTCCCGCGCCAAGTCGACCAGTTGCTGGGACGTCTCGATCTCCAGCGCCAGTTCCGGATGCCGGGCGCGCCACCGCGCCATGCGCGGCAACAGCCAGCGCTGCGCAAACGACGGCAATACCGACACGCGCAGCCGTTGTTCGCGCCCGCTCGCCGCCGCACTCGCCGCCATCAGACCTTCATCGAGCAACGCCATGGCGCCTTGCACGCTACATAGCAGCGCCGCGCCGGCGGAGTTCAACACAATGCCGCGGCCGCTGCGCTCGAAAAGCGGAAAGCCGATCTGCTCCTCCAGCACCTTGATCTGCTGGCTCACGGCGCTATGTGTCAGATGCAGCCGCTCAGCGGCAGCACGCAGGTTCTGCAGTTCCGCGACGACGCGAAAAGCAGGAAGGGTATTCAGCGGCAAGCGCATGGCGGACCTACTAAGAAAATTGTTGGTCATCGTAGCTTACCAATGGGGCCAAAACAATTGGATTTTCGAATGGTAATTGGGCGATTACGCTTACCAAAACGGAATATAAGGAGCCCGTTATGACCGCGCAATCTTTCATTCAGACGCCTCCCGTGGTCTGCACACCCCGCCAACCGCTGCCTGCCGCCGCGCCAGCCACGTCCGCGCCAGATGCTTCTGCACCCGGGGCGGCTGCAACCGTGGCGGTGCTGGAAACCGCGCAAGCACCCGATCGCGGCTTGCTCGCTCGGCTGTGGAATACCTACCTCGCCCACCGCAACGCGGCGCGCATGCGCAACATTGCCCAAGACATGGACCCTCACATGCTCAACGACGTGGGCGCACCCCAATGGCTGGTCAACGAAGCTACCGTCCGCCGCGAATTGACCCGGCTTCGCCATGTGGATTTCATCCGTTGGTAACATCGCGCCAGGGCACCTTGGCATGCGAAACGCCGCGCCTTGCGGCTCGTCCATATGTAGAGCGGCGAAAAAAGGCTTCTCCGAATGTCTCCATCTCGCACAAGGGGAGGGCCCCCAGCAGCACCCTCCGCCTTCCCAGGTCAGCGGGCGTGGCTGCTCGATTGCTCCCTCTATATATATAGAAGCAGCCTTTCCCTCAAAGCCGCGAGCCGGTCGCCATAGGGGACGTATTGCGACCAATCCAGCCGCCGAACCAATAATTTGCGACATCGGCGTGACAGCGCAAAATTCTGTGCTATAGTCTCGCTCCTTCGCAGCTCAGACAGTTTTGAGACGCGAAGCCAAGCAAGTGCAACAGGCGAAGCGGGGCAAC